>JACMOF010000203.1 GCA_014378155.1 Caulobacter sp.
GGGTTCGGCGCGATCCAGCACCACGACCTTCGCCCCCTCCGCCATGAGCTGTGATGAGATCAGCGATCCCAAACCGCCGGCGCCGCCGGTCAGCAGAATGGTTTTGTCTCTAAACATAGGCCACCCGATCATGAGGGATTGAGCGGAAGACGTCGGCGAAGCGGTCGAAGATCGCCTTGGCGACCTCGATGATCGCGGCTTGGTCGTCGGGGTCGGTTACCTCGTCCATCAGCTTCTGGAAGAAAACGAGGTGCTCCATGTCCAGCGAGCCATGCGACGTCAGGTAGCTGAAGCACTCCGGCCCCAGGTTCAGGTTCTTGGCCACCGCCTCGGCGCCCTGGGTCGCCAGGCGCACGCTGGTCCCCTCCAGCACGAAGACCATGCCGAAGAAGCCCATCGGGTTGACCTTGGCGATGTAGTCGTAGGCGAAGGCGACCATGCGACGGGTCGCCTCGCGGGGCTCGCCCAGCCGCACCGCCTCGGGATCGCCGCCGCAATGGCGAATGTCGTTGAGGATCCAGGCTTCGTGCCCCGTCTCCTCGGCGATGTACTCGTCGAGCGCATGGCGGAAACGGTCGCGGGCGTCATCCAACCCGGCCCGCGCCGCCTGCATCAGCGGCACGGTGTGCTTCACGTGGTGATAGGCCTCGGTCAGATAGGCGATATAGGTCTCGCGCGAGATGCGGCCGGTCAGACCGTCCTGGATCTGCGGCACGCTGGCCAGGGTCTGCTGACCCTCGGCGGTTTCGGCGACCAGTCTCTGGAAGAACATCAAGTCGGGCTCCTGTTACGAGGCTTGGATGAAGTCGCTGTGACGCGACAGCAGGACCGCCCGACGCGGGCGGCCATTGTTGGTGAGTTCGCCGGCGGCCAAGTCGAACGGTGCACGGATCTGCCAGCGCTTGATCTGGGCGTAGTCGGGCAAGGCCTGGTTGGCGCGGGCCACCGCCCTGGCGATGCCCGCCTCGTCCATGTCCGGCAGCAGCGGCACGATCAGCGCGCCGAGCGCGGCCTGGGCCTCGCCGAACACCACCGCCTGGCGAATCTCGGGTTGGGCCAGCAGTTCGCTCTCGACCCATTCGGGCGCGACGTTGCGACCGAAGGCGGTGATGATGGTGTTACTGCGACGCCCCTCGATGCGCAGGAAGCCGTCGGCGTCCAAGCCGCCCAGGTCCCCGGTGCGGACTTCGCCGGTGTTTAGCGCGCCGCCGGCGTAGCCGAGGAAGGGATGCGGCCCGACGACGATCTCGCCATCCGGGGCGATCTCGACTCTGAGGTGTGACAGGGGCCGCCCCACGGCGCCGGCCTTGCGGGCGGCGGGCGTGTTCAGCGCCACGACCGAAGCGCATTCGCTCAGGCCGTAGCCTTCGTAAACCGGCAGACCCAGGGCGTCGGCCTGGCTCAGCAGTTGCGACGACACCTTAGCCCCGCCGACCGCCACCAGGTTCAGCTGTGGAAAGCGCGCGCCGGTGAAGGTCATCACCATCAGCAGGGCCCGCAGCAGTTCAGGCACGACGATCAGGCTGGTCGCTTCCTCGGCGGCGATGGCGCCGGCCAGGGCCGGCAGATCGGGCCGGAATGGATTGCCCAGGCCCAACATCGCCGCCGGCAGCACATGGTAGCGCCCGCCGGCCAGCAGGGTCGTGTAGAGGCCCGCCACGTTCTCCAGCAGGATCGACAGCGGCAGCAGCGGCAGGTGACGTCCGGCATAGTCAGCGCCAATCGCCTCGACCAGCGAGCCGGCCACCATCTCCATCTGGGCTTGCGACAAACAGACGCCCTTCGGTTGGCCCGTCGAGCCGGAGGTGTAGGTGATCTTGGCCGTGCCCGTCGGCAAGGGAACCTGGGCCGTGCGACGCGGCTTCACGTCGATCGGCGCGCCCGCCACGACCATCTGGCCGCCCGCCTCGGCCGCCTCGATCAGCAGGGTCGCGCCGGCGTCGGCCAAGGCGTGATCGCGCTGGGCCAGGGTGAAGAATCCCGGCAGCGGCAGGCTGGGCCAACCCAGGCGGATCAAGGCCAGGTCCAGAATCACCCAGGCCGGCCCGTTGGCCAGCTGGATGGCGACCGGCGCGCCGGGGCGTACCAGCGGCGCGAAGGCGAACAAGGCCGTGGCCGCGTGGCGCACCGCCTCGCCCAGCTGGGCGTAGGTCCAGGTCGCCGATGGCGTGCTCAGCGCGATCGCATCGGGCGAGGCGCAAGCGTGGGCGTCGATCGCCCGCAGGACGCTGCTCATCGGCCGATCTCCGCGCAGGCCGGATGGAGGCGAGGCCGGATGTCTTGGATCTCGACGGGCTCGGCGACCAGCATCTGGCTCAGGGGCCGCAAGGCCGGACCGATCGCGCCGGCCAGCAGCTCCGGATCGCGCTCGTAATAGGCGCCCCACTCGGTGGCGGACTCGCCCAGGCGGGAGGGCTCGGCGCGGGTAAGGACCTGGGTCTCGAAGCCGACACGGCCAAAACTGCGGCGCAGTTGGCGCGTGGCCGTGGCCACGGCGTGGGTGCAGCCGTGCTGATCGAGGTGGCGGGCCAGGGCCAGGAACAGGAACATCGAGGCGCCGACGCTGCCCGAGCCCAGATTGCCGATCTCGGCGACCCCGCAACGCGTCACCGGCTGGGCCAGCTTGCGGGTGATCGCGGCCTCGACGGGTTCGTCCAGATATTGCTCCAGGAACAGCGGTTCGGCGGCCGCGAACCGGAAGCCGACCGCGGCGTGGATACGCCCCTCGCCATCCTGGACGCTCATCAGCGTGGGGTAGTGCCGGCTGATCACGCCATTGAACGCCGTGGCGTAGGCGGCCTCGAGATAGGCCTCCACGCGCAGCCGCTCGGGCCGCATCAGGTGATGGATCGAGATCACCTTCGGCGTCAGGCCGGTGAAGCGCCGCATGCGCGCTTCGTCGAACCGCAAGCTGCCGCGCAGGGCGCCGTCGTCGATCATCATCACTTCCAACAAGGCCGGTCTCCACGTCCTGGCGGGCGTCGCGACGCCCTTCGATGAGCCATGACGACGTGCTGTCCAAACCGCCTCAAAGGGATTGCGATTGCGCCAGGAGGCGGCATCGGAAAGACTGGCGCGGTCGTCGGATTCCCGCCGACGCGCCGCGACCCCGGCCGGAGCTTGGATCGAGTCCTTGGACGACAGCGACGTCCATCCCCTGCTCGCCTGCTACCTCGAACGGCGGGAAGAGCTGGTGCGCTACTTTCGTGTCCGGCTGCGGTCCGAGGAAGCCGCCCAGGACCTGGTGCAGGACATCTATCTGAAGATCACACCGCCGCCGGCCGCGCCGGTCGACAATCCCGCCGCCTATCTCTACCGGCTGGGCACGAACCTGATGCTGGACCGGATCAAGGTCCAACGACGAGCGGGCCAGCGCGACGCCCAGTGGCGCGGCGCGGGCGGTCCCAGCGCCACGGACTGGGAGGCTGCCGACGAGCCCCGCGCCGACGACGCCCTGGCCGCCCGCCAGCGCCTGGCCCAGATCGTCGCGGTCGTGAACGGCCTGCCGCCCGCCGTGCAGGAGGCGTTCCGCCTGCACAAGCTGGAAGGCCTCAACCACGCCGAGACGGCGGCGGCCATGGGCGTGTCGCGCTCCAGCATCGAGAAGTACATCATGACCAGCCTCAAGCGCATCCTCGCCAAGGTCGGCCGATGATGTCCGGAAACCTTCTGAAGAAAGTTTGGAGGCGCCTGGGCGTTTGTGGCGTCATTGGGGCGAGCAACGAGGCTTGGGCCTCAGGGAATGGTGAGCACCGATGAGCGGCGCGGACGACATGACGGCGACCAACGCCCTGCGCGACGACGCCGTAGCGTGGCTGGTTCGCGTCCAGTCGGATCAGGCCGGCGCCGACGACTGGGCCGCGTTGACCGCCTGGTTGGAAGCCTCGGACGACCATCTCGTGGCCTTCGAACAGGTCGAAGCGGTCGCGGCGGAATTGTCCGAGCGCGCGCCCGAGATTTCTCCGGCCCTGAAGCCGGCGACGTCGCGGGTCGTTCCTCTGCGGCGCCGCGCCGCCCTGCCCGTCTGGTCCGCTGCGGCGGGCGCCGCCGCGGTCGCCCTCCCCGTCGGGCCCCGTGCGGCGCCCCCCGCCGTGATCGCCCTCGTCGTCGGCCCGATGGCCTGGCGCGGTTATCAGGGGACGCCGACGGTCTACCAGACCCGCCCGGGCGAGACCCGCGAAGTGGCCTTGGCCGACGGCACCCACATCCGCATGGACGCCGCCTCGACCCTGACCGTCCGGCTCGGCTGGCGCGCGCGGCGCGTCGAGATGGCCGAGGCCCAAGCGACCTTCGACGTCGCCAAGGACCCCGGCCGCGCCTTCCTGATCTCGGTGGGCGACCAGCAGGTACGGGTCGTCGGCACCGAATTCAACATCCGCCACTACGACAAGTCCGTTCGGGTGACCGTGCGTCGCGGGATCGTCGAGGTGCGCCAGCTCGCCCTGGGCCAAACGCCCGTCGCGCGCCTGGTGGCCGGCCAGAGTTTGAGCCATGTCGAAGGTGCGCCGAGATCGGTCCAAACCGCGACCGACCCCAACCCCGCCTTCGCCTGGACTGAAGGCCGGATGGTCTGCGACGACGAGACCCTGGGCGACATGATCGCCTATCTGAACCGCCGCTATCCCGTGCCGATCAAGATTTCGCCCGCGCTCGCCGGCAAACGCTTCTCGGGCGTCCTGGAGCTGGGCGACGAGAATCTCGTGATCAAACGCCTCGCCAGCTACTTTTCGCTGTCCGTGCATCGCACCGACAGCACAATCGAACTACGGTAGCGCCGTCCTGAACATCGGAGGGTGTTTCGTTGCGAGCTGACGCATGGCGGCGCTGGGCGCTGGCTTCCAGCTTCGCGTGCGTGGCCGGATGGAGCAGCTATGCTTCGGCGGCCCAGCCCCGCTTGGCGTTCGACATCCCCGGCAAGCCCTTGAACGCCGCCCTGGTCGATTTCGCCATCCAGGCGAAGATCTCGATCAGCACGCAGGCCGCCGCCGGTTGCGCCCCGACCAGCCAGCCGCTTCGGGGTCGCTTCACCCTCCACGCCGGATTGACCAAGCTGCTGGCGGGAACCAACTGCGGCTTTCGGCTGATCGACGCTGGCGCCGTCGAGATCGTCCGCCTGCCACCCGCCAAGCCCGTCGCTCGAAAGGCCCTCCAAAGCGCGTCCGATCCTGCCACCTCACTCGGCGAGCTGGTCGTGGTGGCGACACGCCGCCTAACCCCCGCCGATCGCCTCGCCTACGCCGTCAGCGCGGTCGAGGGCTCGGCGATCATGGGGCAAGCCCTACGCGACGCCAACGACCTGGCGCTGGCCGTTCCGGCCATGACGGTCACCAATCTGGGTCCAGGCCGCGACAAGATCATGCTGCGGGGTTTGTCGGACGGACCGCTGACCGGCCGCACCCAGTCGATGGTCGGGCTCTATCTCGACGACACCCGGCTGACCTACAACGCCCCCGACCCCGACCTGCTGCTGATCGACATGGCCCAGGTCGAGGTCCTGCGCGGGCCGCAGGGCGCGCTCTATGGATCGGGGTCCCTGGGCGGCGTCCTGCACCTGGTCAGCGAGCAACCCCACGCGGATCGCTTCGAGGCCTGGGTCGCGACCAACCTCGGCGCCACGCACGGCGGCGACGCCTCCGACGGCCTGTCCGGCATGGTCAACCTGCCAATCCTCAACGGTCGCGGCGCGGTCCGCGTTGTGCTCTATCGCGATCAGCAGGGCGGCTATATCGACGACGCCGGGCTCGGCCTGAAGAACGTCAACCGCACGCTTCGCTCTGGGGGGCGGGTGAATGTGAAAGTCGACCTGGGCGACGGCTGGACCCTCACGGGCGGCGGCGGCGCCCAATTCATCAACTCGGACGACACTCAGTACGGGCTGGCGACCGAAGCGCCCTATACGCGTCGCAACCACGTGCGCGAGCCGCACGACAACGACTTCGCCGAGGCGCACCTGAATCTGAAGGGCCAGATCGGCGCCGTCCAGGCGCGTTGGACGATCTCGGCGGTCGATCACGACATCACCAGTCGCTATGACGCCACCGCCGCGCCGCCCATCTCCCCGGCTCCCGGCCCCGCGGCCTATGACGACGACGATCGCACCCACAGCCTGGTCACTGAGGGCTCGCTCGCGGCGGCCGATGACGCCCGCTTGCAATGGCTGGTCGGCGCCTTCCTGGCCCGCACTCAGCAGGACATCGATCTAGCGCTGACGCGTCTTGCCGACCTACCGGCCGAGGCCTTCGCGGAAAAGCGACGTGACACGCTTGACGAGGCGGCGCTCTACGGCGAGGCGACCTTGCCCATCGGCCGATCCCTGAGCGTGACGCTCGGCGGTCGGGTTTTCACCTCCAAGACCCGCGTGAACAGCCACAGCACGGCCCTGACCGGAACGATCGCGCCGTTCTCGGGCAGCTTGGACCAGTCCGGATTCGCGCCCAAGATAGTGCTATCCTATGCCCTTTCACCAAGCGCCTTGATCTATGTGCAAGCGACCGAGGGCTACCGAGCAGGCGGGTTCAACACGACCGGGCCGTCCGGCCAGGTCTTCTCCGCCAGCGGCCAGGCCGAGCCGCGCCGCCTTTATGACAGCGACGAACTCTGGAACCTGGAGGCCGGCGGCAAGGTTTCCCTGCTCAACGGCCGCCTGCGCCTGCGGGCAACGGTCTTTCAGGCCAGTTGGAAGGTCATCCAGAGCGACGAGCTGCTGCCCCCGGGCCTGCCCTACACCGCCAACATCGGCGACGGGCGCAACCTGGGTCTGGAGTTCGAAGGCGCCTACCGCGTGGCCGGACTGCGGTTGAACGCCAACCTGCTCTTCAACGCCCCCGAACTGGAGAAGGCCAACCCCACCTTCCCCGCGCGTAAAGACGTCAGCTTGGCCGGCGTGCCCCATTCCGCCGGGGGGGTGACGGCCCACTATGACTGGTCGCTGGGTTCGGACCTGACCTTGGAGCTGGACGGTCGTTACGCCTATGTCGGCCATTCCCACCTGACGTTCGACGCGACGACCGCGCCCTTGATGGGCGGTTACGCGACCGGCCGCCTGGCCGTCGGTCTCGCCACCCGGCGCTGGCGAACGACCCTGGCCTTGGACAACCCGACCGACACGCGCGGCGACACCTTCGCCTATGGCAATCCGTTTTCTCTGCGATCGACCGATCAGATCACCCCGCTCCGCCCTCGCACCGTCTCTCTCAGCGTCCGCGTCGCCTATTAAGGCGCCAAGGTCGCGGCATTCATCAAGGAACGCCGCCATGCCCAGATCCTATCGCCACGCTGAAGCCCATCTGGTCTCTCGGATTGGATGGCTGCGCGCCGCCGTGTTGGGCGCCAACGACGGCTTGGTCTCCACCGCCAGCCTGATCGTCGGCGTCGCGGCCGCCTCGGCCAAGCCGAGCGAGGTGCTGGTCGCCGGCGCCGCCGCGCTGGCGGCGGGCGCCATGTCGATGGCGGCAGGGGAATATGTCTCGGTCAGCTCGCAAGCCGACACCGAAAAAGCCGACATCGCGCGCGAGACCCAGGAGCTGAAAAACGACGGCGAAGCCGAGCACGCCGAGCTGGCTCAAATCTACGTTGAACGCGGTCTTGAACCCGAGACGGCCAGGATCGTCGCCCAGCAATTGATGGCCAAGGACGCACTGGACGCTCACGCCCGCGATGAACTGGGCATCTCGTTGGCGACGGCGGCCCGCCCGGTGCAGGCCGCCCTCGCCTCGGCGGCGAGCTTCACGGTCGGCGCGGCCGCGCCTCTGATCGTCGTTGCGGTGGCGCCGGTGCCGATGATGGCGCCTGGCGTTGTGATGGTGACCCTAGCTTGCCTGGTGCTGCTCGGCGTGGCCGGCGCCAAAGCTGGCGGCGCGCCGCCTTGGCGCGCGGCGGCGCGGGTCACCTTCTGGGGAGCCCTCGCCATGATCGTGACGGCGGGTATCGGCCGGCTGGTCGGCACGGTCATCTAATGTGAGGGCGGCGCTTGGCGCCGCCCGCCGCAGCCGGTCCATCAAGTCGCCCAGCGTTTCGCAGCGGGCCAGGTCGCTGTCGGGCAAGACAGTGCCGCATTGGTCCTCCAAGGCGGCCACGAGGCCCAGGAATTCGTAGGCTGAGACATCGAGGTGGTCGAGCAAGTGCGATCGACCTAGGCGCCTCGGCATTTGACCGAGCGATCGGCTCGGCAAGGACAGCAGAGCCGTTTCAGAAGCAGGATCGAAGAAAAGAGCCATGGTGACGTCCTCCTCCCGCAAGGACGACGGGCTTTCGCGCCTCCCTCGAAGGGTTCGTATGATCGCGACATTTTCCAAGTCCCGCGCGCTGAACTCACCTCAGAACTCGTCCCGCCAAGGTCGCGCGTGCTGCCGCAAGCAAACGGTCCGATGTCAAGAATGGCCCAGGTTCGGACGATTGGTTGAGGACCGAACACGCCGGCAGCATAGCGTTCGCAAAGGCGCGTCAAGGCTCGTGGCGCCAGGAGTCAAATTCGCCAATTGAAAGGGTCGCTTGTAGCGCTGGCGCGCACCTGCGGCACACCCTGCCTTACGATGCGCCCAATTGTCTGACGGCTACCGCTTGGGTGGAAGGGGTCGCCTCAGCCTCGCTGCGCAACGCCGAGCTCACACCAGCCCAACGGCTTGGGGGCCTTCGGGATATAGAACGCCTGATGGGTCTCGATCACGAACCCCGCCGCGATGATCGCCCCGCCGACCGGACGGGTCAGGCGGCAGCCGCCGGCCAGCGGCGTCCAGAACGGTTCGATGCGCCTCTGCCAGGCCACGACCTCCGGGTCGGGCGCCAGGCCATGCTCACAGAAGATAAATCGGCCGCCGGGCTTCAGAACCCGCCGCGCCTCGGCCAGCACGGCCCCTGGCGTATGAACCGAACACAGGGTGAAGGTGCAGACGACAGTGTCGAAGATTTGGTCATCAAACAGCAGTTGCTCGGCCGCCCCCGCCAGGACCTCGACCTTAAGGCCTTTGGGACGCGGCGCCGCCAGGGCCCGATCCCTCAGGCCCTCCGACGGATCAACCCCGGTGACGCTGCTAACCAGCCTCGGATCATAGAAGGCCAGGTTCAGTCCGCCCCCGATCCCCAGTTCCAGAACCCGCCCTTGCGCCTGGGGAACGACCTTGGCGCGCAGCTTGGCGATCGCCCTCGCCCCGCAAGCGCAGCCAATGAGGCGCGGTAGGATATGGCGATCATAGAAGGACATCATGGCCGCTGCTCACCCTGCCGTTCCACTACTTTTAGGAGCGCCCTGGCCAGGGTCAAGGCCCCGTCGTCGACGATCCTGTAGTCGATCTCAGCATCGCGAAGGCGCGTCAGATGTTGCGACAGCGCCGATCGAGGGAGCGGCAGGTGGGCCTGCGGATCGCTGACCCGCAAGGCTCCGTCGCCTAGAGCCCGGAGAATTCGCAAGCGATGGATATTGGCCAACGCCCGCAGGATGTCGTCCGGCGGCGCCGGTTCATTGACCATGCAGCATCGCGTTGAGGCGGTAGGTCGAGACCGTAACGTCACCGCGTGCGGCGACCAGTGCGCTTGCGGCCGCCAGGGCCTCGCGTTGGGCGTCGAGAAGATCCAAGATAGGCTTTTGGCCAACCCGCACCTCGTTGCGCACGCTGTCCAGCGCGCTGGTCGCGGCTACGGCCTGGTCGGTGGCGGCGAGCATCACCGCGCGCGCGGTGGCGACATCGCCCCAGGCGCCGATCACCGTTTCGCGAACCTGGGCCCGCGCCGCATCGAGACGCGCCCGGGCGCCGCGAAGCTCCGCGCCGGCCTCCTCGATACGCCCGCTCGCCGCGCCCCCCGAAAACAGGGTCCAGCGCCCCTGGACGCCGACCGTCACGCCATCGGCGCTGTATCCGGGAAAGAACTGGTCGCGCGCCGTGCTGGCGGTGGCGGTGAGGGCCAAGCTCGGCAGACGCTCGGCCTTGGCATAGCGAACGCCGGCCCCAGCCGCGCGCTCGGTCGCCTGGGCGGCCAGCAGCATCGGGCTGGATTGAGAGGCCGTTGCGATCGCCTCATCGAGCGATGCGGGCGCCGCAGGAGGCGTGACCACCGTCTCCAAGTCGTCCGGCTCCGCCCCGACGACGGAGACGAAGTGGGCCCGACTGCGGGCCAGTTGACCCTCGGCCCGAGCCAGACCCGAGCGGCTCTCCGCCTGCCGGGCGGTGGCTTGGTCAAGGTCGGTGCGAGGAATTTCGCCGCCGTTGAAGCGTAACCTGGCTTGGCTTGTGATCGTCTCCATCTGCAGGACCTGGCTATGGCTCAGGGCCAGCATGTCTTGAGCGCCGAGAACCCCGACATAGGCTGCGGCCACGTCGGCGCTCAGCAGGGCCGTCGCGCCGCCGACCTGGGCCTGAGCCACGGCCCTGCCCTCCCCGGCTCGGGCGATGGCGGCGCTGACGCCGCCGCCTGAGAACAGCGGCTGGCGCAGTTGCAGCGAGGCCGCGCGGGGCGACACATCGCTCTGACCAAAGCCGAAGAAGCCGCCAAGGTCCGTTGTCCCGCTGGCGCTTTCGGCCGACAGGGTCAGACTGGGGAGGCGACCGGCGCGGGCCTGGGCCAAGCGCGCCGAGGCCGCCTCCGACTGGGCCTGGACCTGGGCCAGGCCAGGATTGGAGCGCCGCGCCAGGGCGATAGCCTCGGGTAGGGTCATGGCCGCAGCGCCCTGAGGCGCGGCGGCGCAGGCCAGCAAGGTTAGGGCGAGCACGGCGCGCATCGGGCTCACCGGAACGCGACGCCCGGCTTGACGCCGAGCTTCTTGAACACCATCGCGGCGGGGCAAAAGCCAGTGAAGGCGGCCTGCATCATGTTGAGGCCAGCAAAGATCGGAAGGGCGATCCACCAGGGATGAACGAAGTGGGCCAAGGCGACGCCCACCAGAACGACCAAGCCGGCGAAGGCCAGAACCATACGGTCGATCGTCATGATCAACCTCCCTTTTCGGCCGAGGCGTTCGCCTGGGCCAGAGCCTGGTGCGTCCAGGCGACGATCTGGGCCGCGCTCATCAGGCCGGCGGACCGCGCGATGACGACCCCGTCTCGATAAAGCAGCAGGGCCGGAATGCCCGAGACGCCCAGCGCACCGGCGGCCTGCGGTTCGGCTTCGGAATTGAGCTTCAGCAATCGGACCTCCGGCTCGAGCCGAACGGCCGCAGCGGCGTACTGGGGCGCCATCGACCGGCAAGGTCCGCACCAAGGCGCCCAGACATCGACGAGCACTGCGCCGCCGCGGGTCTTGCCGGTGTGCGCGGCCAGTTGCGCGCCGCTCACCTCGACCGGAACGCCGGAGAACAGACGCTCGCCGCAGCGGCCGCACTTGGCCGCCAAGGCGTTTTTGTCTTCCGGGGCGCGATTGGTCGCGCCACAGGCGGGACATACAAGCTGGCGCATCACGACGCCCTTTGCGGCCCGGGCTTGATCTTCGGGATGCCCATCACGTCCAGGGCGAGCTTCTCATAGAACGGTTCGCTCTCGCCGCGCTTGACCTTGGCCAGGAAGTATTTCTCGAACCCGACCTTGGCCAAATGGACCCACTTGCCGCTGGCCGACCAGTTGACGTTGCGCGGCGGGATTTGGGGCTGGGCGACGAAAACCACGCCGCCGTCGCCGAAGTCCGCCAGGCAGATGGCGTTCCAGGTCGCCTCGTGCGTTGCGGGCTTGCCATCCAGGATCTCTTTGAAGTTGTGAGCGATGGCCGTGACCATGCTCTCGATCATGAAGCCGGTCTTGGGCACGCCGACCGGCACAGGGGTCTTGCCGGTCGGGGCGATGGCCACGCAGACACCCAGGGCCATAACGTTTTGGAACGTCGGATTGCGCTGGTGCTTGTCGACCAGAATAAAGCCACGCGGATTGGTCAGGCCCATGACGCCATGCACGGCGGCAACACCCCTGAAGGCCGGCAGCATCATCGAATAGGCAAACGGCAGGTCGTGGGTCGCCTTGACGGCGCCGTCATCGGCCACCTCTTCCACGTGCATCAGGCCCGCTTCGACCGAGGTCACGCGGGCGTTGGTGACCCACTTGATGTGCCGCTGGCGCATCTCGCTCTCCAGCAGGCCCTTCGTGTCGCCCACCCCGTCCAAGCCCAGGTGACCGACATAGGGCTCGGAGGTGACGAAGGTCATCGGCACCCTGTCGCGGATTTTGCGGCGCTTGAGCTCGGTGTCGAGGATCATCGCGAACTCGTAGGCCGGGCCAAAGCACGAAGCGCCCTGCACCGCGCCGACGATGATCGGACCGGGATTTTCCACGAAGCGGTCAAAGGCGGCGGCGGCTGTCTCGGCATGATCGACGTGACAGACCGACTGGGTGAAGCCGCCATGCGGCCCAAGGCCCGCAATTTCATCGAAGGCCAGCTCCGGCCCGGTGGCGATCACCAGATAGTCGTAGTCGAGCAGCACGCCGTCGGTCAGTTCGAGTTGGTTACGCTCGGGCATGACCTTGGCGGCGCCGACGCCCCGGAAGGCGATGCCCTTTTTCTTGAACACCGGCGGCAGTACGACCTCGATGGCTTCGCGCTTGCGCCAATGGACGGCGACCCACGGGTTGGACGGCACGAAGTGGAAGGTGTCGCCCTGCGAGACCACCTCGACTTCCGCCTTTTCGCCGACGGCCTGCTTGATCTCGAAGGCGGCGATGGCGCCGCCTAGTCCGGCGCCCAGAATGACGATGCGCGGCTTGGCCATGAGTTCATTCCTCCCTGAGCCGTCGGCTTGGAGCGGCAAGGTCCGCTCGATCCGATAGCCCGGCGTTGATTCAGATCACTTCGGACGGTGATGACCGGCCCTAGGGTGATCGCGACAATCCTTGACTGAATATTTGAATAGACGCATATACGCAACTATGAAATTAGAGCCTCACGCCCTCAAGGCCTCTGCGGACGACGCCTGCGCCCTGCTCAAGGCGCTGGCCAATCCGCATCGGCTGATGATCGTCTGCGCGTTGATTGACGGCGAGCAGTCGGTTGGCGCGCTGGCCCATCTCTTGGGGGTCCGCGAGACCCTGGCCTCGCAACATCTGGGTCTGCTGCGTCGCGATGGCGTTGTCGGCGCCCGGCGCGATGGCCAGACCATCTATTACGATCTTCGCGGCGGTCAGGCCCGCGCCCTGGTCGAGACCCTGTCGCGCCTGTTCTGCGCGGTACCCGAAGCCGCCGCCTACCCCGCCCCTCTCAAGGAGATGCATTGATGTTTGGATCGCCCAAGACCAAGGACCTCACCGCCCATCAGGTGAAGACCGCCCTCGACGCCCAGGAGATCCTGCTGGTCGATGTGCGCGAGCCGGCCGAGTTCGCCGCGGAGCGCATTCCTGGCGCGGTCAATATTCCGCTCTCGAGCTTTGATCCCAAGGCCCTGCCGGACGCCGGCGGCAAGTCCGTGGTGTTCAGTTGCGGTTCGGGCAAGCGCTCGGCCACTGCCGTGGAGTACTGCCAGAAGGCCGGCCATGCGCTGGACACCCACCTGACCGGCGGGATCACAGCCTGGAAGGCCGCCGGCCTCCCCACCGTCCGCTAGAGCATTTTTCGAGCGAAGTGGTTCCGGTTCGCGTGAAGAAAAATGCGTCAAAACAGAAGATTAGAGCTCACGGCCTGACGCAGTCAGGTCGGGAAATGCTCTAGCCGACAATCACAAGACCAACCCCTGGAGCGGACGCCATGATGGCACGGCCCTATCTGATCAGCGCCTTGGGAGTCGCCTTGCTGCTCAGCGCCTGCGGCGTATCCAAGGAAGCTCCGGCGCCGGCCGCCAAGACAGCTCCAGCGGCTGACCGTCTGACCATCCGCGCCCAGACCGTAGCCGACCTCAAGCCGGTTCCCGCCACCCTGACCACACGCGACATGGCCGACGCCCGGGCGCGGATCGCCGGAACCCTGGTGGCGCTGAGCGTCAAGGAAGGCGATGTCGTCCGTCAGGGTCAATTGATTGGCCGGATCAAGGATGACCGGCTGGCGCTGCAGACCGGGGCGTTCGACGCCCAGGTCGCCGCCGCCGCCGCCGAAGCCGCCCGCGCCCGGGCCGACCTGGCCCGCACCCGTGATCTCTTTTCACATGGGGTCTATGCCCAGGCCCGCCTGGATCAGGTGGAGGCCCAAGCCAAGGCCGCCAGCGCCAACCTCACAGCCGCCCGCGCCCAGCGCGGGGCCAGCGCCGAACTTGGCGCCCAAGGCGCGATCCTGGCGCCGGCCTCGGGTCGGGTCCTGGTGGCCAATGTCCCGGTAGGCTCGGTGGTGATGCCCGGCCAATCGGTCGCCAGGATCACCGCGGGTCCTCTGGTCGTGCGCATCGAACTGCCGGAGGGCCAGGCGCGGGCCCTGAAGGTCGGCGACCCCGTGGACCTGGCCGCCGACGACCTCCGCGGCGTCGCCGCGCGCGGATCCATCACCCAGATCTATCCTTCGATCACCAGCGGCCAGGTTACCGCCGACGTCACCGCGCCCAACCTGCCCAGCGACCTGATCGGCCAGCGCGTGCGCGCTGCCGTCAAGATCGGCGAGCGTAAGGCGATCATCATTCCCCGGCGTTATGTCGCCACCCGTTTCGGCGTCGACTATGCGCGGCTGGTCGGGGCTGATGGCGTGATCTCGGAATCACCCATCCAGACCCGCGGTGCCGCCTCACCCGACGCCGTCGAGATCCTGTCGGGCCTGCGCCTCGGCGACATCCTGACCCCGGCAGAGGCCGCCCGATGAACCTGGGCCTCTCGGGTCGCCTGACCAAGGCGTCGATCAAGTCGCCGCTGACGCCGCTGATCCTGCTGGCGGCGATCGCCGTGGGCCTGCTGGCCCTGATTTCGATCCCCCGCGAGGAGGAGCCGCAGATCAGCGTGCCCATGGTCGACATCATGGTCGCCGCGCCCGGCCTGCGCGCCCCCGACGCCATCGAACTGGTTGGCAAGCCGCTGGAGACCATCGTCAAGAGCGTCGCCGAGGTCGAACACGTCTATACTTTTGCCGACGACAATCAGGTGATGGTCACAGCCCGCTTCAAGGTCGGGGTCGATCCTGACGCCGCAGCCGTGCGCATCCACGAGAAGATCCGCGCCAACTATGACCGCATTCCCGCTGGCATAGCAGAACCCCTGATCCAGACGCGCGGCATCAACGACGTGCCCAGCCTGGTGCTGACCCTGTCGCCCAAGCCCGGCGCCGCCGGCCAATGGACCGATCAGGCGCTGTATGAGCTGGCCGGCAAGCTGAGGACCGAGGTGGCCAAGGTCGACGACGTCGGCCTGACCTTCATCGTCGGCGGACGGCCCGAGGAGATCCGCATCGCGCCCGATCCGGCGCGCCTGGCCCAGCACGGCGTGTCGCTTGGCGCTTTGATGGACACCGTGCGTCAGGCCACCCGCGCCTTCCCAGCCGGCCAGATCCGGGGCGGCGGCCAGACGATCGACGTCACGGCCGGCCGCAGCATGACCAGCACGGTTGATATTGGCCTTCTGGCCCTGCCGTCCGCGAGCGGCCAGGCGGTCTTTGTCCGAGACGTCGCCGATGTCATCCAGGGTCCTCGCGAGGATCAGGCCCGCGCCTGGCGCTATGCCCGCGTCGATGGCGGCTGGAGCCAGGCGCCGGCGGTCAGCCTGGCCATCGCCAAGCGCAAGGGCGCCAACGCGGTCGTCGTTTCGCAGGCGGTGCTGGCGCGGGTCGAAGCCCTGAAGGGGTCTTTGCTGCCCGATAGCCTGGATGTCGCCGTGACCCGCGACTATGGCGCCACGGCCAACGAGAAGGCCAACGAGCTGCTGTTTCACCTGGGCTTGGCTACCCTGTCGATCGTGGTCTTGATCGGCCTGGCCATCGGCTGGCGCGAGGCGGCGGTGACCGCCGTGGTCATCCCGACCACCATCCTGCTGACCCTCTTCGCCTCCAACCTGATGGGCTACACCATCAATCGGGTCAGCCTGTTTGCCTTGATCTTCTCGATCGGCATCCTGGTCGACGACGCCATCGTCATGATCGAGAACATTGCGCGACATTGGGCGATGGCCGACGGCCGAAGCCGGATCGATGCGGCGGTCGACGCGGTGGCGGAGGTCGGCAATCCGACCGTGGTCGCCACCCTGACGGTGGTCTCGGCCCTGCTGCCGATGCTTTTCGTCTCGGGCCTCATGGGCCCCTACATGGCTCCGATCCCGGTCAACGCCTCGGCGGCCATGGTGTTCTCATTCTTCGTCGCCGTGGTCATCGCGCCCTGGCTGATGGTGCGTTTCGCCCGCAAGACGCTAAACGCCGACGGCCATGGCGCCAAGGGCGGCCACGACGGCGGCGGCAAGCTTGGCGGACTCTATCGCCAGGTCGCGGGGCGGGTCATCGCCACGCGCAAGAGCGCCTGGACCTTCCTGATCGGCGTGGGCCTAGCCACCCTGCTGGCCTGCGCCATGTTCGCCACCAAGACCGTGACGGTGAAACTGCTGCCGTTCGACAACAAGTCGGAGCTGCAGGTGGTGTTGGACATGCCGGAGGGAACCTCGCTGGAGGCCACCTCCCGAGCCTTGTCCGACGCGGCGGTGATCACCCGCGCCCTGCCCGAGGTCACGGCGATCGACGCCTATGCGGGCACGGCCTCGCCTTTCAATTTCAACGGCCTGGTGCGCCACTACTATCTGCGCAATCGCCCCGACCAGGGCGATCTATCGGTCGCCTTGGCCGAAAAGGGCGGGCGCACGCGCTCCAGCCACGCCGTGGCGCTGGACCTGCGCGAGCGGCTGGCCAAGGTTGTGCTGCCGGGCGGGGCCTCGATCAAGGTGGTCGAGGCCCCGCCCGGACCGCCGGTGATGGCCACCCTGCTGGCCGAGATCTATGGTCCCGACGCCAAGACGCGGCGCGCCGTGGCCGAACGCGTCAAGGCCGCCTTCAAGTCCGTGCCCTACATCGTCGATATCGACGACAGCTACGGCCAGCCCCGGCCCGGCCTGCGCCTGATTCCCGACCGCGATCGCCTGGAGGCCCTGAAGGTCAATGACCGCGAGGTCCTGGACTCGATCAGTGCGGCTTTTGGCGGTCAGGTGGTCGGCTACGCCCATCGCGGCGAGGGGCGCGATCCCCTGGAGATTTCGGTGCGCCTGCCGCAGTCGGCGCGCAGCTGGGGCGAAGGTCTGGCATCCCTGCCCGTGGCCCAGAGCCAGGGTGGCCGGCTCGTGGCGCTGGGCGAGGTGGTCACCGCCACCCAGGAGGCCGGATCGACCCACATCTTCCGCCGCGACGGCCGCGACGTCGATATGATCATGGCCGAACTGGCCGGCGCCTACGAGGCGCCGATCTACGGGATGATGGCGGTCGATAAGGCGATCAAGACTGCCGACTGGGGCAATCTGCAAATGCCCGACATTCGCATGAACGGCCAGCCGACCGACGAGAGCAAGCCGACCGTGCTCTGGGACGGTGAGTGGGAAATCACCTGGGTGACCTTCCGCGACATGGGCGCGGCCTTCGGGGTGGCGATCCTTGGCATCTATGTGCTGGTCGTCGCCCAGTTCAAGAGCTTCCGCCTGCCGCTGGTGATCCTGACGCCGATCCCCCTGACCCTGGTCGGCATCGTCATCGGCCACATCCTGTTCAAGGCGCCCTTCACCGCCACCTCGATGATCGGCTTCATCGCCCTGGCGGGGATCATCGTGCGCAATTCGATCCTGCTGGTGGACTTCATCCGCCACAGCCAGACCGGCGATCGGCCGCTGCGCGAGGTGTTGCTCGAAGCTGGAGCGATCCGCTTCAAGCCGATCGTTCTGACCGCCCTGGCGGCCATGATCGGCGCGGCGGTGATCCTGTTCGACCCGATCTTCCAGGGCTTGGCGATCTCGCTGCTGTTTGGCTTGGCCTCATCGACGGTGCTGACCGTGCTGGTGATTCCCGCCCTCTACATCGTCCTGCGCGATGACGACCGCCCGCAGGTTCCCAAGGAGTCGACATGACGAGCTTGGACATCGATATCGGCATCGCCTCGCCGGAACGCCAGGCCATCACCGAGGGCTCTCGCACCTGCTGGCCGACAGCTACACACTGTACCTGAAGACCCACAACTATCATTGGAACGTCACGGGTCCGATGTTCCAGACCCTGCACACCATGTTCATGACCCAGTACACCGAGCTGGGCTTGGCGGTCGATGACATCGCCGAACGGATCCGCACCCTCGGCCATCCCGCCCCGGGCAGCTACGCGGCCTTCGCCAGGCTCTCCAGCATCGCCGAGGAGGACGCCGTCCCGCCGTCGCGCGAGATGATCATCAATCTGGTCAAGAGACACGAAACCGTGACGCGCACGGCCCGAGGGATCTTCCCGATCGCCAAGGCGGCTAGCGACGAGCCGACCTGTGACCTGCTGACACAGCGCATGCAGGTCTCGGAAAGACCGCCTGGATGCTGCGCAGCCTTCTCGACCCGGCCTAGACGACAGGCAGGGCGGTCGCCGTCGGCGTCCGCCCAACGCCCTCTTGAACCTCTCTGCGTATCTTCTAAATTAAGCAGATGAGCAAGCTCGCCCTCTCTTCGCCGGTCGATGATGTCCAGGATCTCGCCGCCAGCGCCCATGCCGCCGCGCGTTTGCTCAAGCTCCTGGCCAGCGAGCAGCGCCTGCTCATCCTCTGTCGTCTGATCGATGGGGAGGCCTCGGTCGGCGATCTGGCGGTCCATGTTGGAATGGCCCAGTCGGCGACCTCCCAGCACCTGGCCAAGATGCGCGCCGAGGGCTTGGTTGCCACCCGGCGGGAAGCTCAGACCATCTTCTATCGACTGGCCGATCCCGCCGCGATGCGCGTGCTTGAGACGCTGTGCGAGGTCTATCGCGGGGTTGGGACGCGCTGAGCCTCGATCACGACCTCATGCCGTCGTGGTCTTCCAGGCCACATAGGCCGCGACCATCAGCACAAGGGCGGCGAACAACCTGCGCGCCAGCAACGCGCGCCCAGCCAGAAGTCCCGCGCCGCGTACGCCTAGGGCGCCTCCGCCCAGTCCGCCCAGGACAAAGAGACCCGCGACGGGCCAGTCGATCAGTCCGGAGGCGGCATAGTTCAGCGAGGTGGCCGCGCCAAACAGCGAGACCGACAGCAGCGATGAGGCCGTGGCGCTGGCCAGGGTCATGCCTGTAGCCGCTATCAATCCGGGTACAATCAGGAACCCGCCGCCGATCCCGAAAAATCCGGCGGCAAGGCCCGTCAGCACGCCCAGCGGCGCCAGCTTTAGCATCAGGCTCGGGCTGATATGGACCAGCGGATCGCCCTCGGACTTGGGGCGACGCATCATCGATAGGGCAATCGCCGCCATCGCGGCGGCGAACCACAGTAACAGGCGCTGTCCATCGACAGCCTTGGCCAGGGTCGAGCCCAGGAAGGAGCCGATCAGTCCGGCTCCGGCGAAGACGCTCGCACACGGCCATTTGACGCGCCCTCCCCGGCCATGGCCCACCAGATTAAGCCCGGCATTGACCGCAACCGCTGCGGCCGATGTTCCAATCGCCACGTGGGGATCGTGGACACCAACGACATAGAGCAGCAATGGGGTGGCGAGCACCGACCCGCCGCCGCCGAACAGACCCAGCAGCGCGCCGACGACGACGCCGCTCATCAGGGCCGAAACGATCATGAACAAGGACATACGGCCAACTCGACGGGACTTGTATATTCATATATTCGCATATAAGTACTCTGTCGATAGGAAACCCGAGAGTATGTGATGCGCGAGCCGCCCCCTTCGCCCGACGCTGCCGTGAACAAGGCGAGATCGATTATAGAACAGGCGCTGGCCGCACCCGTCTCGCGACCGCTGGTGCAAGCCTTCTTCGACGAGGCGACCTCCACGGTCAGCTATGTCGTGAGTGACCCCACCTCATCGGCTTGCGCCATCATCGACAGCGTCCTGGACTATGACGCGGCTTCAGGTAGGACCGCCGAGCGGTCGGCCGACGCACTCATCGCCCATGTCAAGAATCAGGGGCTCACGGTCGTCTGGCAGTTGGAGACCCACGCCCACGCCGACCACCTGTCGGCCGCGCCCTATCTGCAAGGCGCTCTGGGCGGTCGCCTGGCGATCGGCGAGCATATCGTCGACGTTCAAAGCACGTTCGGAAAACTGTTCAATGCGGGACCCGACTTTGCTCGCGATGGCCGGCAGTTCGATCATCTGTTCAAGGACGGTGAGACGTTTTCGATTGGCGAGTTACGGGCCATCGCCCTGCATGTGCCCGGCCACACCCCGGCCTGCATGGCCTATGTGATCGGCGATGCGATCTTCGTCGGCGACACC
>JACMOF010000204.1 GCA_014378155.1 Caulobacter sp.
CGACACGATCACCGAGTGATCGACGGCGTAGGCGGCCGAGAAGGTCGCGCCTTTCAGCTCGACCGGCTTGAAGCCGCGGCTCTGGGCTTGCTTTTTCACGGCCTCGAAGTCGAGACCGGCGGCGTTGAACAGCTCGACGGCCACGTCGCGCTGGATCCAGGCCTCCAGGTTGGGGTGGCTCTTGGCCGGCTCCTTGCGGACGATATCAAACATCGTCGCGCCGTTGGAGTTCTTGACCGTCGCCCAGCCATAGGCGGCCGGGGCGGTTTCGTGGACCACCAGCACGCCGGCCGCGCCCTGGCGGGCAGCCTCCTCGTACTTGTAGGTCCAGCGGCCGTAATAGGTCATGGCCTTGCCGCCGAAGTCACCCCCGTCCTTGGTGTTTGGGCCGGTCTCGAAGTCGGGGTCGTTGATCAGCACCACCAGGACCTTGCCCTTCAGGTCCAGGCCCTTGAAGTCGTCCCAGTGACGCTCTGGCGCCTTGACGCCATAGCCAACGAAGACCAGCGGAGCGTCCTTGATGGCGACGCTGTCGACATTGGTCATGGCCGCGCGGATGGCGATCTGCTCGTTCCGGGCCAGGGGCACGGTCTTGCCGCCGATCGTGAAGTGGGCGTCGACAGGGCCCTTGATGTCGAACTTGCCCAGCGGCACGTCCTGGGTCCAGGCGCGGGTCCCGTCCTTCTGGGGATCGCCGGCCGGCTCCAGGCCGATGGCCTTCATCTGCTCGACGATATAGCCGACCGCCTTGGTCTCGCCGGCCGTGGCGGGGCCCCGGCCCTCGAACGCGTCGGACGACAGGACCTTGATGTGGGCCGACAGCTTTGCGGGGTCAATCTTGGGCGTATCGGCCGCCCCTTGCGCAAAACAAGGATGCGCCAGCATGGGAGCTACGATCAGGGCGGTCGCGAGCAGCAGGCGTTTCATTGGGCCTCTCTTTTGGAGCAGATCTTTATCGTTGGGGCGGACCCTAGCTGGCTTCTCCTCACCCGCAAAGCGGGGGAGAAAAAGTCAGAGCTCCCCGCCCAACACCCGCGCGAACAGCGCCGGATCGACGTTTCCGCCCGAACAGACGATGGCCGCCGTCTGGTCCTTCAGGTCGATCTTCCCCGTCAGAGCGGCGGCGAGGGCCACAGAGCCGCCCGGTTCGACCACCAGTTTTAGCACCGAGAAGGCGTAGCGCATGGCTTCGGCCACCTCGGCGTCGGTGACGGCGACGATACCCGACAGATTCTGGCGATTGATCGGCCAGGTCAGCTCGCCGGGGATCAGAGTCTGCAGCGCGTCGCAGATCGAGCGGGCGCCCGTTTCGATGGTCTCGCGCCGCCCGGAGGCCAGGGAGCGGCGGGTCTCGTCGAAGCCGACCGGCTCGGCGCCCCAGACCTCTGTCTCCGGCGACAGCGCCTTGACCGCCGTGGAAAGGCCGGCGACCAGCCCGCCGCCGCCGACGGGCGAGAGCACCCGGTCCAGCTCGAGCCCGAGCGCGCGAGCCTGTTCGACGATCTCCAGCCCCACCGTGCCCTGGCCGGCGATGATGTACGGGTCGTCATAGGACGGCACGACCACGCAGCCGCGCTCGGCGGCGATCTCTGCGGCGATGGCGACGCGGTCCTCGGTGAAACGGTCGTAGAAACGGATCTCGGCCCCGAAGCCGCTCGTGCCCTCGACCTTCACGCTGGGCGAGTCGGACGGCATGACGATCAGGGCCGGACAGCCGATGATCCGGGCCGCCAGGGCGACGCCCTGGGCGTGGTTGCCCGATGAGAAGGCCACCACCCCGCGCTGGCGCTCGTCGTCGCTTAGCCGCGACAGGCGGTTATAGGCGCCGCGGAACTTGAACGCCCCGGCTCGCTGCAGGGTCTCGGGCTTGATGAGCACTCGCCCGCCCAGGCGTTCGTTAAGCGCGGGGCTCTCGACTAGCGGCGTGCGCACCGCCAGGCCGACCAGGCGGGCGGCGGCGGATTCGATGTCGGAAAAGGCGATGGCGAGGGCGTCGGTCATGCACGAGGGTCTAACGCCGCCTCAGCGCGATCGAAACCCTTTGCGAGCCGCGCCGTTCACGCCATAAGAGAAAAACACACGACTTTGCTGGGGAGCATTCCGTGAAGAAAGCCCTGTTCGCCATGGCGGCCTGCATCGCCATGGCCGTCGCCGGGCCCGCCCTGGCCGGTGAAGCCTTTGTCGGCGTCTACAAGCACGACGTGACGTTCCTGGGTGAGGCTGTCGGCCTGGGCGCCGCCGGGCGCGAGGACGGCGTCGATGTCCATCTGGGCTATCGCACCAACCGCATCGAGAGCCTGCGTTGGCTGGGCAAGCCGCAGGTTCACGCCTTCGTCTCGATCAACAGCGAGAACACCTCCAACTTCGTCGCCACCGGCTTCGACTGGCCGATCGAGCTGGGCGCGCCGGGCGGCTTCTATTTGCGGCCGGGTTTTGGCCTGGCCTATACCGACGGCGCGGCTGGCCTGCCGCCGGTCAACCAACCGGGCATCTCCCAGGCCGAGATCGATCCCCGCCTGGTGCTCTACAACACCCGCATCGACTTCGGCTCCAAGGTGCTGTTCGAGCCGGAACTGGCCCTGGGCTACCGGTTCAACGACCGAGTGTCGGCCGAAC
>JACMOF010000205.1 GCA_014378155.1 Caulobacter sp.
CCAGCCGCTCCGCGAAGCCGGGACTCTCCATTGCGCCGGGAGCCACAAGGATGCCGGTGTCCTGCTCCATGGTCTCTGGACCGGTAGGCCGCAGGATCAGGTAGATGACCATGTCGCTGGTCATCACCAGCGACAGGGTGGGCGGAACGTTGGCGAAGGTAGCGCGGTTGCGGTCCTCGTCGGTCAGCTTGGGGAAGACCGGCAGCACCGCCTTCTGGGTCGGGTTGAAGCTGGCGTCGGCATGGGTGGTGCCGTTGTAACGCAGGAAGCCGGCGTCGCCCTCACCCGCTTCCGGAAAGCTGCACAGCTCGCTGGGAATGAAGTCGTGCAGCGGGCCGCGATGCAGCTTGTTGGCGTGGTACCCGTCGTTGTTGTTCTCGAACATCACCTTCCAGTTCCAGGCGAACTGGCCGGTCATCGGCGGGGTCAGGCCCTCGGCGTTGGCGAGATCAAAATTGGCGATGGCCGTCTCGACGGCGGTCAGACGCGGGGCCAGCGCCGGCGCTTCAGCGTCGAAATTAATGAAGATGAAGCCCAGCCAGATCTCGACCTTGAAGGTCGGCAACTGCACCGACCCCTTATCGAAATCGCAGGTGCGCTCCATAGCCGGGGCGTTCACCAGGTCGCCGTTCAGCGAATAGACCCAGTGATGATAAGGGCAGACGAAACCGCGGGTATTGCCCCGGCCTTCGGCCACCAGCATGGCGCGGTGCTGGCACACGGCCGACATCGCCCTGATCTCATCGGAGCGGTTGCGGGTCACGATGATCGGCTCGCCGATAATCGTGGTCGTGAAGTAGTCGCCCTGCGCCTTGACCCAGTCGACCCGGCCCACGCACAGCCATTCGTGATTGAACAACGCCTCCTTTTCGAACTCATAGAAGGCGGCGTCGGTATAGCAGGCCGGCGGCAGTGTCTCGGCCGAACCAACGTCGAGCATCGAACGCGACAGGCCGTTGAAAAAGCCGTCGTCCAGGTGTGTGGAGGCGGGCGGACTGGTGCCCATGATGCAAGCGCTCCCTTCGACAGATTGTTACGAAGGCTAGGCCCGGCGCGCCCCAGGGTCTTGCACCAGCGCGCACGATAACTTGGCCGTCGCCTGACGCGCGGGCGGGTTCGCCGTCTTCCGGAGCGGAAATGAGCAAAACACGCGCAGCTTTCAGCGAAGAGAAATTGCCTGAGCGCGCACGGAAAGGGATCGGGCGCACTCAGGCAAGACGCGCCCTAGGACGACGCCTAGTGTCTGATCACGACACCCGCCCTAAGGATCGCCCCGTGGACATGACGCTCGCCGACGACCTCGTCTTTTCGGAACTGAAGCCTGGGTTTGGGGCCCAGATCCTCGGCGTCGACTTACCCACGGCCACCGACGAGAAGATCGACGCGGTGGTCGCCGCCTTCCACCGCCACGGCGCCATCGTGCTGCGCGATCAGACGATGACGCCAGACGATCTGATGCGATTCATCGGCCGATTTGGCGAGGCCGAAGACCACACCCAGACCCGGTTCACCCTGCCCGGCTATCCGAAGATCTTCATCCTCAGCAACCGGCTCGTCGACGGCCAGCCGATCGGC
>JACMOF010000206.1 GCA_014378155.1 Caulobacter sp.
CCCGGAGGGGAGGGTGAGGGACCCGCCACGAAGTGGTGGGAGGGTGAGGGGTTACGCCGCCGAAAGTGAAACCCCGGTTACTTTGCTTGCCACGGTCATGAGCCAAGCCAAGCTCGCGCCATGGATCCAATCGCCAACGCTCTCCGCCTGCGCCGAAACCAAACCATGGCCGAGGAAAAGCTGTGGCCCATCGTTCGCGGTCGCCGCCTCGAGGGTTACAAGTTTCGCCGCCAGGTTCCAATTGATCGCTACTTCGCCGACTTCGTGTGTGTGGACGCGCATCTGATCGTCGAACTCGACGGCCCAACCCATGAGGGTCGGGAAGATTATGACGCCCAACGAACCGAAGTGCTGCAGCGCTGCGGGTATCGCGTCCTGCGGTTTGGCAACGAAACTGTGCTGGCCGACCCTGGTGGCGTGGCCGAGGCCATTGGCGCGGCGCTCCGGCTGACGGTGTGACCCCTCACCCTCCCACGCTTCGCGCGGGCCCCTCCCTCTCCCCTCCGGGAGAGGGCTTTTAACCGCGCGCCGCCAGCCCTTCCGCGATCGCCGCGTTCAGCGCCGCGACGCCGGCCGCCGGGCCGCCGACATGCTTCCACACCCCTGCGGAGACGGCCAGGAAGTCTGCCCCCGCCGTGGCCAACGGGGCGGCGTTTTCCGCCGTGACGCCGCCGATCGCCACCGAGGGGACCTCCATGGTCTCCTGCCAGATCGACAGGATCTCGAGATCGGCCGTGGCGGGGGCGTCCTTTGTGGTGGTCGGGAAGAAGGCCCCGAAGGCGACGTAGTCGGCGCCAGCCTCGGCGGCCTCCATGGCCAGGTGACGGCTGTCATGGCAGGTGACGCCGATCATCGCGCCCTGGCCCATCAGCTTGCGGGCCTGGGCGAGGGGCATGTCGTCCTGGCCGATGTGGACGCCATCGCAGCGGGTCTGGGCGGCGAGGTCGGGGCGGTCGTTGAGGATCACCGCTGCGTCGTGGGCGCGGGCGATCGGCGACAGAGCCTCGACGGCCGCCGCGATCGCCTCGTCCGACGCGTCCTTCAGCCGGATCTGCAAGGCGGCCACGTCGCCGCCGTCCAGGGCTTCGGCGAGGGTCCGCGCGAAGGCGGCCAGGTCGTCGAGGGTCGGCGGGGTGATCAAATAGAGGCGGCAGTCGGTCATGGGGCTGGATTACGCCGATTTGACGCATCGGGCGAGGGCTGGATCAAGTCCTGTCCCCTGTGGGGGAGGCGGCCGAAGGCCGGTGGTGGGAGTGTTGGGATCGTCGATCCGGGGGTGCGGCTGGCTGCCGACCACTCCCTCCTCCGTCGGCTTCGCCCACACCTGTCCCACAGGGGGAGGATTTGTCGCACTGCGAGTCAGTTGCAAAATCTCCATGCCTCCGCTACATGAGAATGACAATCATTCGGCGGGAACGAATTCCTTGTACGTCTGCAACTGTAACGGCATCCGCGAGCGCGACGTGCGCGCCGCCATCGACGCTGGCGCCACCCGCCCGGCGGAGGTTTTTCGTCACAAGGGCTGCCAGGCCCAGTGCGCCAAGTGCGTGTGCGAAATGCGCCAGATGATCCAGGACAACCAACAAGCCCTGGCCTACGCCGCCGAATAGGCGACCGTGAAACCGTCTCACGCTTTTCCGTGAGGCTGAGATACACTTGCAGACATAGCGGTTGAAGCCGTCCGAGCGATGGATCACGGTCGCCTCGACTTTCGAATCTGAGGAGACCCGCCATGCAAGGCGATCCCGGCATCATCCGGCTCTTGAACGCGGTGCTCACCAATGAGCTGACGGCGGTGAACCAGTACTTCCTGCACGCGCGGATGTACGACAACTGGGGATTCAAGCGCCTGGGCAAGATCACCTATGACGAGTCCATCGGCGAGATGAAGCACGCCGACAAGCTGATCAGCCGCATCCTGTTCCTCGAGGGCCTGCCCAATCTGCAGGATCTGCACAAGCTGAAGATCGGCGAGACGATCCCCGAGTGCCTGGCCTCGGACCTGTCGGTCGAGATCGGTGGCCGCGAGACCCTGATCCCCGGCATCATCCAGTGCGAACAGGCCCGCGACTATGTCAGCCGTGAACTGCTGCGCGAGATCCTGACCGACACCGAGGAGCACATCGACTTCCTCGAAATGCAGCTGGGTCTGGTCAGGGCGCTGGGCGAACAGAACTACCTGCAGAGCGCCGTAGGCGAACTGCCGGCGTAGTTCCTCCGCGCGGAGAGCCCTATCGCCGGCCATCTGGAACCAAGGTGCAGCTGAAAGGGTTACAGCCATGTTTCGCGAGGAGTCCCGGCATGCACATCCCGAACGGTAGATCCCACGGGAGGCGGGCCCACGCCGGCCGCGAGTCGTTCGAGATCGACATGAAAGACGATACCCCGACCTCGGCGGGGGCCCAGCTGGCCCTCGGCCTGGCCCTGGCTGGCGGGGCGATCCTGGTGTCCACCCTGCTGGGGCGCCGTCACGAGCGGATGATCGACGACGAGGAATACGCCGTCGGCTACGCCGAAATGCACGAGCCGGTGGCGCACCAGCCCAAGAAGCTGACCAGCCTGATCCTCCCGCCGCTGTTCATCGCCATGACCCTGTCGGGCCTGCGGATCTGGAACGCGCCGTCAAGCCCTACCCGCACTCGGGCGCTGACCCTGTGGAGCCTGGTCCAGGGCTTCAACGCTCTGTGGCTGGCCCTGGGGGCCAAGCGCGTCGGCGGGCAACTGGGCGCTGCGGCGGCGTCGCTGGCGGCCTCGGCGGCCTATGCGATCCAGGCGCGCAAGCTGGTCGTCCCGGCCTCGGGCTTTTCCAGCCCCTATCTCGGCTGGCTAGGCTTCGCCAACGCCCTGACCGAAGAGCTCTGGAAGCGCCCACGCGTTACGGTGCATTAAAATAACACGGTTCATCGACCGTTCATGCGGTCAAGCTTTAGCTCCCTCCAACATCGTTTGAGGGGAGGTTTTCCATGCGTCCTTTGTTGCTGATCCCGATCCTGGCCGGCACGCTGCTGCTGGCCAGTTGTGAAACCATGAGCAAGGACGCCTGCCTGCAGGGCGACTGGGCTGGCGTCGGTTTCAAGGATGGCGAGGCGGGGCGTCCGCAGAGCCGGCTGGACGACCACGCCAAGGCCTGCGCCAAGGCGGGCGTCGCCCCCGATCCCGCGCCCTATTTCGCGGCCCGCGACCAGGGCCTGAAACTTTATTGCACGCCGCCGCGCGGCTTTCAGGAAGGTCGCCAGGGCAATGGTTATGCCGGGGTCTGTCCGGAACGGATCGAAGGCGACTTCCTGGCGGCCTATGCCGACGGCAAGCTGGTCCACGCGGCCGCCTCGCGGCTCAACCAGGCGATGTCCGACCGCGACAGCGCCGATCGCCGGGCAGAGAAGCGCGACCGTGACGCGAGGGGCGTCGAGGACGAACTGCGCAATCCCAAGCTCAACGACGAGCAGAAGCACGAACTGCGCGACCGCCTGAACCGCCTGCGCAGCGAACAGCGCTCCGCCGTCGAGGACGGCCGCCGGGCGGAGTGGGCGCGCCGCGACGCCGAACGCGAGGTCGATGCTTTGGAGCACCGGTTCGCGCCAGTTTACGGCGGCTGGTGAAGTCCAGAAGCGGCCTTGCCGTTCCGCGCCGGTCAAGGGCGATCAAAAATATCCGAAGCCGACCTGGAGGCGCTGATGCTGCTGGGCCTGGACGGCGACGCGCCGGCATATCGGTTGTTGCTGTCGCAGCTTGGTGGTCGTCTGCGCGCCTATTTCGAGCGCTGCATGCGCGACGCGCCCGGCGATGTGGAGGACCTGGTGCAAGAGACCCTGATGGCGGTGCATACGCGGCGCGCGACCTATGATCGCGCCCAGCCGTTCACCCCCTGGGCCTTTGCCCTGGCGCGCTACAAGCTGATCGATTACTGGCGCCGCCGCCGCATTCGTGTGACCGTGCCGCTCGACGACGATGTTGAGATCCTGGCCGCCTATGCTCCCGACCCCGGCTCGACGCTGGACCTGGGTCGGGCGTTGGACACCCTGCCCGAACGCCAGCGCGACCTGGTGCGCGGCGTCAAGATCGACGGCCTCAGCCTTGCGGAAGCTGGCGCACGCGCCGGGGTTTCGGAAGGCGCGGCCAAGGTCGCCCTGCACCGGGCGCTCAAGTCTCTTCGCGAAAGGATGCGTGGTCGTGCGGACGGATGATCTGATCGATCAGCTGGCCACCGCCCCGCGCGCCATTCCGGGCGGCGCGGTGCAGCGCCGCCTCGTGGGGGTCGCGGGGGCTGGCGCCCTGGCGGCCCTGGTGCTGGTGCTGGCCTGGCTGCACACCCGCGCCGATCTGGCGCAGGCGATGACCGGCCGGATGTTCTGGATGAAGGCCAGCTATACGGCGCTGTTGGCGATCGCTGGCTTCTGGGCGCTGGAGCGCCTGGCCCGGCCGGACGGCGCGCCTCGCCGGGCCCTGACCTTCGGGGCGGCGGTGCTGACGCTGTTCCTGGTCGCCGGCTTGACACAGGGTGTGCTCAGCGAGCCCGACCAGAGAATGGCCATGTTGCGCGGCGACTCTTGGACGGTCTGCGCCCGCAATATCCTGATGCTGGCCTTGCCCGGCCTGGCGGCGACCCTGCTGGTCTTGCGCGGCATGGCCCCGACCCGGCCCACCTTGACCGGCTTCGCGGCGGGAGCCTTCGCCGGCGGCGTGGCGGCCACGGTCTACGGCCTGCACTGCGGCGAGAGCACCATGGTGTTCGTGGGGGTCTGGTACACGCTCGGCGTGCTGGGAACCGGGGCGCTGGGGGCGTTGCTCGGGCGGTGGGTGCTGAAGTGGTAGCAGATCACGCACTTGCCCCCACCTGACCGCTTCGCGGTCTGTCCGCCCCCATAGGGGGCGGAGCTCGCCCGGTTGGGCTCCGCTCCCTATGGGGGCGGACAGGAGACGAAGTCGCCAGGTGGGGGCAAGTATTCGCCGCCCTCCGGTCTGACGATTAGTCCTTCGCCCGTTCCTGATACGAGCCGTCTTCCGTCAGGATGACCACTCGCGTGCCGGCGGCGATATAGGGCGGCACCATGGTGCGCACGCCGTTGCTCAGGATCGCCGGCTTGTACGACGACGACGCCGTCTGGCCCTTCACCGAAGGTTCGGTCTCGACGATTTCCAGGGTCACGGTGCGCGGCAGTTCCAGCGAGATCGGCAGGTCGTTGTGGGTCGACAGCTGAACGACCATGCCCTCCTGCAGATAGGCGCCCAGGTCGCCGATTACTTCCGGCGTGGCCACCAGCTGGTCGAAGCTTTCCGGGTTCATGAAGTGATAGCCCTCGCCGTCCTGATACAGGAAGGTGTGGTCGCGCTGGTCGACGAAGGCGCGCTCGACGGTCTCGGTCGTGCGGTAACGTTCCGACACCTTCACGCCGTCGGAGATGCGGCGCATGTTCAGCTGGGTCACCGGGGTGCCCTTGCCTGGGTGAATGTTTTCGACGTTGAGAACGACGTAGAGCTTGCCGTTCATATCGACGACGAAACCCTTCCTGAGCGAGCTGGCGGCGACTTTCACTTATCTTGTCCTTAGGTCTCGCGCCGGCCCGAGAGCGCGCGAATTGCGTTAGATATCGCCCTCCTATAGCGATCCCCGCCAAGTTCGCCACCCCGCCCGAGGGACTTTCCAGTGCCGCTTGCCTCCGCCTCGCCCTGGTGGCGCCCAGAAAGCCACGCCGACCGGCGGCCGTTCCTGTTGGTCCGCAACCGGATCAAGGCCGCGTTCCGCGCCTGGTTCGAGGGTCAGGACTTCATCGAGGTCGAGACCGCCGCCCTGCAGGTGTCGCCCGGCAACGAGGCCCATCTTCACGCCTTCGAGACCGCCGCCGTGACCCTTTCGGGGGAGGCCGCGCCGCTTTACCTGCACACCTCGCCGGAGTTTTCCTGCAAGAAGCTGCTGGCGGCGGGCGAGCGCCGGATCTTCGATTTCGGCAAGGTCTGGCGCAATCGCGAGCGCGGGGCGCTGCACCATCCCGAGTTCACCATGCTGGAATGGTACCGGGTGGACGCGCCGTACCAGACGCTGATGGACGACTGCGCCGCGCTGATGGCCTTGGCGGCCGAAACCGCCGGAACGCGGGAATTTCGCTTCCGGAGCAAGATCTGCGATCCTTTCGCCGCGCCCGAGCAGGTGACGGTGGCGGAGGCCTTCGCGCGCCACGCGGGGGTCGATCTGCTGGCCTCGATCGGCGCGGACGGTTCTACGGACCGCGACGCTCTGGCCGCTTCGGCGACCGCCGTCGGGATCCGCGTTGCAGGAGATGATAGTTGGGCCGATGTGTTCAGCCGGGTGATCGTCGAGAAGGTCGAGCCTAATCTCGGCGTCGGCCGCGCGACGATCCTCTGCGAATACCCCGTCGCCGAGGCCGCCCTCGCTAGGCCCAAGCCCGGCGACCCCCGCGTGGCCGAACGGTTCGAGCTCTATGCCTGCGGCGTCGAGCTGGCCAATGCGTTTGGCGAACTGACCGACGCCGCCGAACAGCGCCGCAGGTTCGAGGCCGAGATGAACGAGAAGGCCCGGGTCTATGGCGAGCGTTACCCGCTGGACGAGGACTTCCTGGCGGCCCTGGCGATCATGCCCAACGCCTCCGGCTCGGCCCTAGGCTTCGACCGGCTGGTGATGCTGGCGGCCGGGGCGAGCCGGGTGGATCAGGTGATGTGGACGCCGGTGGCGGGCGGCTAGGCGCTAGCACCCCCAACCGACGGGGACATGCCCTTGGGCGTGTCCCCAAGTTCAGGCGTGATGTCGGGGATGCGACTGGGGACACGCCCAAGGGCATGTCCCCGTCAGTGGGCCGCATTGCGTCAGTCGCTTCAATCCGCCATACCGCCGGCCTCATGACCCCCGCCCGCACCTTCCGCAGCGCCCAGGCGCTGGCCGACGCCGGCCTGATCGCTCCGGAGCGACTGCCCGCGCTCGAGCAGGTGGCGGCCCGGTACGCGGTGGCGATCACGCCTGCCATGGTCGAGCTGATCGACCCGGCCAACGAGAGCGATCCCATCGCCCGCCAGTTCCTGCCGCACGAGGCCGAACTGATCCAGACACCGGCCGAGACCGCCGACCCCATCGGCGACCTGACCCACAGCCCGGTCGAGGGGATCGTCCACCGCTATCGCGATCGGGTGCTGCTGAAGCCCACCCACACCTGCGCGGTCTATTGCCGGTTCTGCTTTCGCCGCGAAATGGTCGGGCCGGAAGGCTTGCGAAGCCTGACGCCCGCCCAGCTGGACGACGCCTTCGCCTATATCGCCGACCGCCCGGACATATGGGAGGTCATCGTCACCGGCGGCGACCCGCTGGTGCTGTCGCCGCGCCGGCTGCGCGACATCGGCGAGCGGCTGGCGGCCATCGACCATGTCAAGGTCGTGCGTTTTCACACCCGCGTGCCGGCGGTCGATCCGGCGGCGATCACCGCTGAGATGGTCGCAGCCCTCAAGGTCCCCGGCAAGGCGGTCTATGTCGCCCTGCACGCCAACCATGCGCGGGAGCTGACGCCGGCGGCGCGAGCGGCCTGCGCGAGGATCATCGACGCCGGAATCCCCATGCTGAGCCAGACCGTGCTGCTGCGCGGCGTCAATGACGACCCCGAGACGCTGGGCCTGCTGATGCGGGCGTTCGTGGAGGCGCGCATTCGGCCCTACTATCTTCACCATGGCGACCACGCGCCGGGCACCGGCCATCTGCGAACCACCGTGGACGAGGGCCGCGCCCTGATGCGCCAGATCCGGGGCCGGTTCTCGGGCCTGTGTCAGCCGACCTATGTGCTCGACATCCCCGACGGTCACGGCAAGGTCCCGATCGGGCCCGACTACCTGGCCGCCCCGGGCGCGGTCGAAGACCCCAACGGCGGGGCGCATGCCTATCCTCCGCTTTAAATCCGTCTTCCCGGCGAAGGCCGGGGTCCAGATGGAATGGCGGCGGGGCTGACGCCAGAAGCTCTGAGCTCTTGCAACCCACCACACCGCTCCGGGATCTGGGCCCCGGCCTTCGCCGGGCAAGCGGATTTTAGTCAGGCCAACGCCTCGCCATCCTTGTGCGGATCGCGTCCAGCACGGTGGCCTCGGCCCCCATCAGCGACAGGTCGGCTGGGATGGCGAAGGCGGTGACGCCATGGGCGGCGGAAAGCTCGGCGGCCAGGGCCTCCAGCCGGTCGGCCCGGCGGGCGACCAGCGCCAGGTCGTGGC
>JACMOF010000207.1 GCA_014378155.1 Caulobacter sp.
AAAGCCTCGGCATAAGGGGCCTTGGACGCCTCGCCGTCGGCCTTCATCCTGGCGAAGGCCGGGCTTTCGCTGAGCTTCAACCGCATCCAGACCGAGATGCCCAGCAGTCCAATCGACACGGCGAACGGGATGCGCCAACCCCAGGCGTCGAAGGCCTCGGGTCCGGCGTGCACGCCGAGGAGCCAGCGGGTCACCAGGATCACCAACAGGGCGCCGAACAGGCCAAAGGCCGCCGAGGTCTGCACCCATGAGGTCGACCAGCCCCGCTCCTTAGGCGGCGAATGCTCGGCGACGTAGATGGCCGCCCCGCCATACTCGCCGCCCAAGGCGAAGCCCTGAACGCAGCGCAGCAGGATCAGCAGAATGGGCGAGATGATCCCGGCCTGGCGATAGGTCGGCAGCAGGGCGATGGCAAAGGTGGCGCCGCCCATCAGCAGCACCGTGGCCAGGAAGGCGCCCTTGCGTCCGGCCTGGTCGCCGATCTTGCCGAACACCAGCGCGCCCAGCGGCCGAAAGGCGAAGCCGACGCCAAACAGGGCCAGGGCCGCGACATAGCCGGCCGTGTCCGAAAGGCCGGTAAAGAAGGTCTTGGAAATGACCTGGGCCAGACTGCCGAAGATGAAGAAGTCGTACCACTCGAAGGCCGTGCCCGCCGACGAAGCCGCGACCACCGTGCGCATCGAGGCGCGATCTTCCGTCGTGGCCATCCGTGTTTCCCCCGTCATTCTGTGGAGGAGCATTAGCGGTTTTCGACGGACTGGGAAGTCCGTTCCTCCCCCTGTGGGGCAGGTGTCGGCAAAGCCGACGGTGGGGGAGTGATACGACATCCGTCGCCAGAACCGACCTGGCGCAACTCCCCCCACCGATCGCTGTGCGATCGCCTCTCCCACAGGGAGAGGAACGTGAGGACTTAAGCCACAGCTACTTCTTCGCCCATATCCTCACCCGCCAGCCGCACGATCTCGCCGATGAGCGCGGCGGGGACGATGGGCTTGGCGGCGACGCCGTCCATGCCGGCCGCCAGATAGGCGGTCCGCTGGTGCGACATGACATTGGCGGTCAGGGCGATGATCGGCGTCCGGGCGGCGGCGCCCGGCAGGGCCCGTATCCGCCGCGCAGCCTCCAGCCCGTCGATGCCCGGCATCTGCACATCCATCAGGATCAGGTCGAACGCCCGGTGACGGGCAGCGGCCACGCCGTCCAGACCGTCGTCGGCCGTTTCGACCTCGGCCCCCAGCTGCTCGAGGATGCGGCGGGCGACGAGACGGTTGGTGGCGTTGTCCTCGACCACCAGGATGCGCAGGCCCTGCAAGAGGTTATCGGCCATGGCATCGTCGGCGACCAGCGCCTGGGCCGGCGGCGCGGCGATCGTCAGCAAGAAGGTCGAGCCGACACCCTCGTGAGAGGAAAAGTCGACCGCGCCGCCCATCATTTCCGCCAGGCGTCGGGTGATGGCCAGGCCCAGGCCCGACCCGCCGAACCGCCGGGTGGTGCTGGCGTCGGCCTGCTGGAAGCGCTCGAACAGCCGGCTCTGGGCCTCGACCGCGATGCCGACCCCGGTGTCGATGACCTCGAAGGCCACGCGCGGCCCGTCTTCGTCGTCGGCCCGGCGCACCCTCAGGGTCACCGAGCCGGCCAGGGTGAATTTCACCGCATTGCCGACCAGGTTGAACAGCGCCTGGCGCAGACGGTTGGGGTCGGTGAGGATCAAGCCGACATCCGGCGCGTCGACGTGCAGGGCCAGTCCCTTGTGCTCGGCTTGGCCGCGCAGCAGTCGCGCCACGCTCCGGACCAGTTCGCTGGGATCGACGGCCTCGCGGGTTACATCCAACCGCCCCGCCTCGATGCGCGAGAAATCGATGACGTCGTCCAGCAGGGTCGAGAGCATGCGGCCACAGGCCAGGGCCTCGCCGAGTAACTCCTGGGCGTCCTCGGGCAAGGCGGCCCGCTTGAGCAAGTGCATGACGCCCATGACCCCGTTCATCGGGGTGCGGATCTCATGGCTCATATTGGCCAGGAACTGGGCCTTGGCCTCGCTGGCTGCCTGGGCGGCGCGTTCGGCCTCGACCAGGGCCAGTTCGGAGCGTTTCTTCTCGTCGATGTCGAGGATCAGGCCGAAGGCCTTGCGCACCCGGCCAGACGCATCCTGGCGCACCTCGTGGAAGATGCGGAGCCAGCGCTCTTCGCCGTCGCCGATGATCACGCGGGCGTCGAAAGCCCGAGCGCCGCGCGAACCCCGGCCCAGCGAGGCCTCGGACGCGGCGTAGACCGCCGCCACGTCTTCGCGGTGGATCATGGGCCAGACAGCGCTGCGCACGTCCTCGTAATTGATCCGGCGACCGAGGATGCGGTGGAACTCGGGCGAGCCCCAGAACGTCTTGCTCGCATGATCGATCTCATAGACCCCGGCCTGGGCCGCGCCCAGCGCCACCCGTAGCCGCCGGGCGTTGGCCCGCGCCTCGCGCCGAGCTTGCGACAGGGCGGTGACGTCGTCCATGTAGGTAATCACCCCGGCGATCGCGCCATCAGCGTCACGCCAGGGCCGGGCTTCCCAGCGCAGGGTGTGGGTGAGGCCCAGGCCATCGCGGAGCTGGTCTTCGCGGCGCACCACGGTCTGGCCGGTCAGGGCTCGCTCCACGGCCTTCACGAAACGCTTGCGCTGGCCATAGGTCAGGTCGTGCAGGGTCCGGCCGATCACTTCGGCCTCGATGGCCTGAAAGATCTCGAGGAACCGGGGGCTGACCACTTGCAGCCGCAGGTCGCGGTCATAGAGCGCCACGGCGAACGGCGCCTCCTCGACCAGCTTGCGGGCCTGGCGCTCGCCCCAGACCGCAGCGTCGCGGGTCAAAGCCACGTCGGTGACGTTCTGCGAAATGCCTTTCAGCGCATGGAGGCCGTCGGCGCGCGGTTCGGTGCTGAAAGTGGCGCGGTAGGTGAACCATTGGTCGCCGGCCCCGCGCAGGCGGTGCTCGACGGTGCCGCCCTGGCCGGTGCGCACGGCGGCGTCGGACGCCACTCGCAGTGCCTGGCCCTCGACCGGATCGAGGCGATCGAAGAACTGTTCGGGCAGCGCCACCTCATCCGCGCTCAGTCCGGTGGCGGCCAGGATGTCGCGCGACCACTCGATACGTTGCGCTTGCGGCTCGTAGCTCCAGACACCGATGCCGGCGGCTGAGAGCAGATCGTGGGTGACGCGAGCGGCCGCCAGCTCGGCCTCGCGGGCAAGGTCGGCGGCGCCATCGGCGGTCTTGGACGGCGGGGACATCGCGGCTCCGGGAAACGGTCGCCAGGACGTTGAAGCTCAAGGGTAAACTTATGGTTGGCGTCGGCGAACATTGGTCGCTGGCCGCGTATTTCACACCTCGGCCCACATCCGCAGCAGGTTGTGATAGGTCCCGGTCAGGGACAGCACCGCGAGATCGGTCGCCCCCACGGCGCCCGACAGCCGCTGAATGGCGACGTCCATGTCCAGCAAGAGGCCGCGCTTGGCGTCGTCGCGCACCAGGCTCTGGATCCAGAAGAAGCTGGCCGTGCGCACGCGGCGGGTCACCGTCGTCACGCGATGCAGGCTGGAGGCCGGATACAGGATCAGCCCCCCGGCCGGCAGCTTGACCATGTGGCTGCCATAGGCGTCCTCGACCACCAGCTCGCCGCCGTCATAGCCGTCCGGATCGCTCAGGAAAAGCGTCGCCGACAGGTCGGTGCGCAGGCGTTGGCCGGTGACGGGATCGCGGCGCACCGCATTGTCGATGTGGTCGCCAAAACCCATGCCCTCGCCATAGCGGTTGAACATCGGCGACAGGATCGTCCGGGGCAGGGCCGCCGAGACAAAGAGCGGATGGCGCTCCAGCGCCTGGACGATGATCGCCCCGATCTCGCGGGCCGCCGCGCCGTCCTGCGGCAGCTGCTGGTTGTTCTTGGCCATCGCGGCCTGGAAGCCCGAGGTGGCGTTGCCGTCGATCCACGCGGCCGCGTCGAGCACGGCGCGGCAGTGGGCGACCTGGTCGGAGGTCAGCACGTCGGGGATTTGGAGCATCATGGCCTGCGCTCCTTAGCAGACAAATCAAGGCCCCGCCTGGGGATGGGTCCCTGGCGGGGCGCTATCGGTTCATCAAGGGGAGGATCAGAACCGATAGTTGGCGGTCAGGGTCGCGTTGCGACGATCGCCGGGTGTGGCCCAGCCGTTGTTGCGACCCCGGTTGTAATACTTCTCGTCGAGCAGGTTGTTGACGTTGAGCCGCAGCTCCAGCGCGTTGGTCGCCTTCCAGGACACCGTCGCGCGGCTCAGCCAGTAGTCGTCGGTGATGACCAGCGGGATCGTCGTGCGCTGCGGCGGGGCGCTGCCGGTGATCTGGCTGTGCTGGCTCAGATAGGTCTTGCCCTGGTAGGACAGGCTGTAGCCGACCTGGATATCGTGCGGCAGGTCATAGGTGGTGAACAGGCTTAAGGCGTGGTCGGGGACATTGGCGATCTCGTCGCCCTTGGTGAAATCCAGGCCTGCGGCGGCGTTAAAGTCGGAAACGCCCTGCAGCACCTCGCTCTTGAGATAGGTGTAGTTGGCGAACACCGACCATTTGTCGGTCAGGCGGCCTGAAGCGCCCAGCGCCACGCCATCGACCCGCGCGCTGCCGTCCAATTGCTGGTCGGGCACGGTGGGGTCGCCCGAGGCGACCTTGTAATTGGTGCGATCGTTGCGGAACACCGAGGCGGTCAGCGACAGGCGGCTTTGGAAGATGTCCCACTTGGCGCCCAGCTCGTAGCTCTTGGCCTCCTCCGGCTCGACCGTACAGGTGGCGGCCGAGCAGGCGCCGGCGCCATTCACCGTGGACTGCGATGGGGTTTTGGAGTTGCCGTAGGCGACATAGAGGCTGGCGTTGGGGATCGGCTTGTAGACCAGGCCGAGGCGGTAGGAGAACAGGTTGTCGTCGCTGCGGAAGGTCAGGCCCGGGGTCACCGCGCCCTTCGGGATCGCGCCGACCGCCGTCGCCGAATAGGCGTCGCTGCGGTTCTCGCCCTGGTTACGCTCGTAGCGCAGGCCGAAATTCACCGCCCACTGCGGGTTCAGCTGGGCGTTGTCGAACAGATAGGCCGCCTGATTATGGCGTTCGCCGTCCTGGATGCTGGTGCGAACATAGTTGCGCGCTCCGGCATAGGTCGCGTTCGGGTCGGCGATGGACATCAGCGGCAGGACAGTGGCCGTGCCGTCGGGGTTGCGCAGCACGTTGCCGCTGTCGAGGTGATAGTCCTCGCTTAGGAACGACGCGCCGACCACCAGGCTGTGGGCCACGCCGCCGGTATTGAAGTTCGCCGTCACGTCGGTCTGGTTGTAGAGCAGGGTGTTCTTGGAATCGCGCAGGTTCCCGCGCGGGCCGCTCGGCTGGTACAGGCCCGGAGCCGGGTCGGCAGGCAGGCAGGCCGTGAAGCCGGTGATGTTGGTCGCCGTGGTCGATTGGCTCCAGGCCACCGGCTTCCGGCCGTTGGCCAGGCAGAACACGCCCTGCGGCGGGTCGACGACCGTCAGCTGGGTGACTTCCTGGTAGCGTGAGAGGTTGCGGACCGACAGGGTGTCGCTGAACTGGTGCTTGATGATCCCGGTCAGCACGTCGACCTGCTGCTCCTGGGTGTCGACATTGCTGTAGCCGTAATAGTTCGACGGATCGACGCCGGGCACCGCGCGGCCATTGTAGAACGGCACGCCATACTGCGGGGTGTTGGTGTCTTCCTGGTGGCTGTAGAGGATGGTGAACTGGGTCGGGCCGGTCAGGCCGAAAGTGATCGACGGCGCGATCCCCCAGCGCTCGAAGCTCTCCACATCGCGGCCCGGGGCGTCGTTCTGGTGGGCCATGACGTTCAGGCGCACGGCGATGTCGTCGGTCACCAGATGGTTGGCGTCGAGCGTGCCGCGCAGATAGCCGTCGGTCCCGACGCCGCCGGTGACGGTGGTGGAGTCGCGGCGGCTGGGGCGCTTGGTCACCAGATTGATCGTGCCGCCGACCGAGCCGGAGCCGGAATAGACGCCGTTGGCGCCGTTGACGACTTCCAGCTGTTCCAGGTTGAACGGGTCGCTGCGGCTGTACTGGGCGCTGTCGCGCACACCGTCGATGGTCAGGTCGTTATTGGCCGAATAGCCGCGCAGATTGATGCTGTCGCCAAAGCCGCCGCCGCCTTCGCCGGCCCCGAAGGTGATGCCGGGCACGGTGGCCAGGATGTCGCGGAGCGACAGCAGGTTCTGGGCCTCGATGACACCCCGCGAGACGATGGTCACGGTCTGGGGCGTGTCGAGCGGCTTGGCGGTGTATTTCGGCGACTCGGCGCGCTGCTTGCGGCCCTCGACCTTGACGCCGGAGACCTCGGTGGCGGCGTCGGCGGCCGGAGCGGCCGCGACCGCCAGATCGTCGGCATTGAGGACGGCGTCGGGCGCCGCGTGGGCCAAGCCCGCGCCTAGGGTAAGGCCCGCGAGGCCGGCGACGGCCCCGGCGCTCAGGGCGCGGCGCGCTTGGCTGCGGACGCCGCTCGCGGCGGGCTTGATAAGCTTTTGCATGTGTAGAACCCCGTCAGGCCGTCGGAGGAGCGCGGCCCTTTGTCGTAATTGCGACGCGTTCTTAGCTGGAGCTTTGCAGACGCGCAATGATAATCATTCGCAGAAATCTTTTGGCCTCGCCCCGTCACCGCCCTGCTGAAGATCCTTCTCCCGCAAGGGGAGAAGGAAATCTCATCTAGGCTCCGTGGAATTGAGGGTGGGTCGGGGCGTGCTAGAGAGGAGCGCAAGTCAGCGTTGGAGCCCGCATGTCGTTGAAGTTCACTCAGGTCCTGACCACGGCCCTCGCCGCCCTGGCCTTGGCCGGCGCGGCCCAGGCCTCGGACCTGAAAGCCTGCGCCATTCCCCGGGACGTGACCCCGGTCGCGCCCGAGATCCCGCCCGCCGACCAGATCCATACCGACATCCCGACCGCCGCCTATCTGCTGGCCCTCTACTGGTCGCCCGAGGCCTGCCGCTCGGGCATCCCGGAGTCGGACAAGGCCATCCAGTGCCAGGCCAACCGCTTTGGCTTCACCGTCCACGGCCTGTGGCCCAATGGGCCCGACAAGGCCCACCCCCGCTACTGCCGACCCAGCCCGTCGCTGAGCGTGGCGACGGTCAAGGCCAACCTGTGCATGACCCCTTCGCCCTGGCTTCTGCAGCACGAGTGGCAAGCGCATGGGACCTGCCAATGGGAGACGCCGGAGGCCTATTTCAAGAAGGCGCGGGCGGTGCGGTCGCGCCTGACGGTTCCGGATCTGAAACCTTCGGTCGAGGGCGTGATGACCGCCGGTCAGGTGCGCGAGGCCTTCCTGAAGGGCAATCGCCGCATGACCCGCGAGGGGCTCAACGTGCGGGTCAACAAGGATAACCGGCTCACCGAGGTGTGGGTCTGCATGGACCTGAAGTTCAAGCTGGCGGCGTGCCGGGGAGGGAACGGGACGCCTGACGCGGTGACGATCCGGGTGACGCCCAAATCTTGATCTCCACCCAAACTTCAACCGCCATTCTCGCCCTTGTGGCGAGAACCCCTCTGTCCGCCGCGAGAGCAGGGATGTGGCGCGCCAGCGCGCC
>JACMOF010000208.1 GCA_014378155.1 Caulobacter sp.
CGACCGCGATCGCCGACGGATGGGCGCGCTCGCCGATCTTGCCATTGGCGCCGATCTCCGGCGAAGCGGCCAGCGGTATCTCGGTCGGAGCCGCCGGCAGGCCCGCGAAGGCCTCGAGCAGACTTTGCCGCTGGCGCTCAAGACCTGCCAGATGATGGCTTCCGGAATTTATCGCGCACCAAGCAATCGCTCGCTCAATGATCGGCGCGCCTTGGCCGGCCAGATGATCCAGCACCGCGCGATCTTCGTCATTGAGTCGCATGAAATCTGTGTCTCCCTCAGTTCAACCTAAACCAAGGGCCGCGGACGTTTCGTGCTTCCTTGCCTGGGAAAACCGGGTGTCCGCGCAACAGCCTTGCTCCGGACCCTGATCGGTCGCGCGGGGATCAGCCGGAAGCCAGATCATTGATAGTCTTTTCTCCACCGCACCGAAAGCTGGGCGTCGCCTTGGCCGCCGATTTTGGAGACCAGCGACAGGGTCCGGCGAATACGCCACTCGACCTGAGCGGCGGGACCATCGCGCGCGCCGCCGATGATCTCCACATAGACGTCGTCGGTGACATACTTGCCGCCGGAAACCGTCATACCCGTGGCGCTTTCGGCGAAGGACAGCCGGTCCAGACCGGCCAGGCTGCGCAGGTTGCCGATCACGTCGAAACCCCCGCCGCCGGCCAGGGCCGCCAGGGCCGAGGCCAGTTGCGCGGCCTCGATCGGGGACAGGTTGGCGGCCGACGATCCAAACAGCACCTGCGACAGCACCTCGTCGCTCGGCAGTTCCGGCTTGGAGGTCAGCGTGATCTCGGGCTTGGCGGCCGTGCCCTGAATGCGCACAACGGCCGTCAGGGTCGGGTCTTCGCGGACCGCCGTCAGGTCCAGCCGGATACGGTCGAGCTGGGTGGCCAGGCGCACCACGCCCTCGTCCGCGAATTCGAACCGCTTGCCAGCGAAATCGTACTCGCCGCGCACGATCCGCGCCTCGCCGTCCAGCGTCGGGCTGTTGGTCGAACCGCCGACATGGGCGTCCAGCGACAGTTCGGCGTCGAGCCCACGGCCACGCACGAAGATCCGGCGCGGAGCCTTCAGGGTGACGTCCAGCGTCATTCCCGAACCCGGCGTGACCTTGCGTGGCTCGACGCCTTGCTGCAGGTCGGCTGGGCGATTGCGTTCAACCACATCCATGGACGCCACGCCGACTGGCGTCTTGGTCTGGGCCGAGACGTCGGCGCGGTCGAGCACCAGGGCGCCGGTCAGCTTGACCTTGCCGTCCGCGCCACGGTTGATCGTCGTCTGGCCGGTGGCCGTGGCGGAGGCCAGGTCGTTGTCGATGACCTTGAAACCCTTGAGGTCCAGGCGGAAGCTGCCCACGCCACCGCGGGCCAGGCTGATGCGCCCGGCGCCCGACAACGTGCCGCCCTGCCCGTCGCCGGCCGTCGCCTTGCTGACGTCGATGGCGTTGTCGGCCAGCGCCACGCTGACATTGACGTCACGAAGGCTGAAGCCCGTCTGGCCGTCATCCACCCGGCCACCCTCAAGGCTGGCGCGACCGGTCAGGCGGGGATCGGCGAGGGTGCCGGCCAGCGAGCCATCGGCGTCGATCTTGCCCGACACGCTGCGCTCGGAACTGCCAAGAAGATCCCACAGGGGTTTGATTTCGCCACGAGCCTGGAAACGACCAAGCACCTGTCGGGTCCGATCGATCGCCAAGTGGAACGGCTTGGCCGAGGCCACGGTGGCCAGGGTCACATCTGCCTGGGCGCTCAGGCCCTGGCTATTGGAACTGGTGGCGTTGATGGTCATCTGGCTGTCGCGCAGCGCCCCACGAATCTGAGCGTTCAGCGATTGTTCAGGCTTTGAGCCGCGCTCCCGGGCTCCCGTCAGCGTGGCGTTGAAATCACCCGTCAGTACGGGACCAGAACCATTGAGCGTGGCGCGGGCATCGATCCTGCCGACCAGGTCTGAGTTCAGGGCGGTCAAACTTACTCCGACCAGTTCCGCGCGCAGCGTGGCGAGGTCGCCGCCGACATCGGCGTCCAGGTCGGCCTGGCCGTCACCGACGGCCAGCCGTAGGCGCGCGCTGGTGCGGGGGCCACCGAAGCGGATTTGCGCGGCTTCGCGCGTCTTGACCGTCGTTCGGCCCATGGCGCCGTTGGCGTCGAGGGCGAGCAGATATTGATCGCCCGCCTCGCTCAGCACGCCCGACCCGGCGAGCGTCCAACGCCCGGATGGCGCTTCGCCGCGCGCGTCCAGCGTCAGCGGTAGGCGGTTCATGGGCCCGAACGCCTTGATCGCCGCGTGACGGACCTTCCAGGCGCCGCCGACCACATCATCGGCGACGAGGTCGATCTGCGCGGCAGGACCGGCCGCGCTATCGACGATCTTGGCCGTGCCCTTCACCGCGCCCTGCGCCAGAAAGGCCCCAGGGCCGACGTTGACGGTAAGGTCCGCGGTCGCGGGGTGGCCGCTGCGTAGCGAGACCGCGCCCTTGGCCGCGGCCCCGCCGGCGTCGACATCGAGGTCGGAGAGCTCAAGTCCGCCCTGCGCGAAGTTGAACGCCGCGTGGCCACGCGCCGGACCATAGGTACTGCCGGCGTTAATCGTCACCACGCCGTCGGCGCCATCGGCCCGCTTGGCGAAAGACAGCACGATGTGGGCGTCCTTCAACGGCAGGCGCGGCACGTCGATCGAGTCGAAATCAGCGATCAGGTCGGCCTTGGGCGCCGTGAGTGTTCCGGTTACCGCGCCCGTGCCCTTGGCCTTGCCGGCGATCTCCACCGGACCAGCGCGGAAGGGTCCTGTCGCCGTCCAATCCAGCTTGAACCCCAGGGCGGGTCCCGGACCAAGCACGCCCGAGGTCCGCACCGAGGCGGCGGCGCCGTCGAGCTTGGCGTCGGCCACCGACAGGCGATTGTCCGCCCAAGCCGCGCGGGCTTCCAGACGCGGAGTCTTGCCCAGCAGGCGATCCAGCTCCGAAAGACCCGAGGCGAAATTGGCGCCTCGGGCGTCGGCCGTCAGCATCCACGGCTTGCCGGCCGACTGGCTGGCCGACCACTTGGCGGTGACCTGGCCGGCCATGCCAGGCCGAACCGGCGCCAGGGAGCCAATCTTGGCCTCACCCTTGAACGAAAGGCCGCCCAAAATGCCTCGCTCGCCCTGGGCCAGGACCACGAGGTTGGGCGCATTCACCTTGGCCGAACGGATCAGGAAGCGGCCGTCCTTGAGCTGCGCCCCCTCGAACTGAACCGACGGCGTGCGCCCCAGCACGGCCAGCAGGCCCTCGCCCGCCCCGCCCTCGGTGGTGGCGTCGGCCTTGATCACCAATTCGCCGCGCCTCCAGGCGACGCTGGCCGGCCCCCTGGCGCGAGCCAGCCGATAGCCCAGCCAGGAGAGGTCGCGAACATCGACACGGCCGTCGATCGAGAAACCCTGCGCGTCGAGGCGCAACACGCCGTCGGCCACGCCGGCGCCCAGCTCGGGCATCGGCGTGATCTTCGACAGGTCCTTCACCCTGGCGTTGAACGCCAGGCCAGCGGATCCAGTGACGCGCTTGGCCAGGTCGGCCAGGCCATGTGCGGTAAGGTTCAGGTTCGGGCTGTCGATCTTGACGTCGAGATCGTTCAACGCGCCAGCCTTGCGCCCAACGATCGAGAAGGCGGCGTCCGCGCCGAACATCTTTTCCTCGCGATCGGTCAAGGTGGAGGCGGCCAGATCGATATGCCCGGCGGCCGAACCGCCCTGGGCGTTCCAGGCGCCGCCTGCCTTCAGCGGCGTGGCTGCGCCCGAGCGCGCCAGAACGGTGAAGGCGCCTTGGCTGGTGGTGCCGGTGGCCTTGGCGTTGAGGTCAAAAGGCCGGTCGGGCGACAGACCCAGCGCCCCGGCCAGGGCGCCGCCGTTGGCCTCCTGAGCCTGGGCGTCAAGCAGCAAGGTCTTGTCTCGGCCCAGGTCGAAGACCAGTTTCAGATGGTCACCGGCGTGCATGCGGCTAAGCACAGCCAGATTGCCCTTCTGCCCGCCGAAGCGCTCCGATTCATAGTCGCCGCTCATGTCGAAATCGCCGGCCTGACGGCTGAATTCCGATCGCGTAACCAGGCGCAGGGCCAGATGGTCGATAGCGATCGACAGGGGCGCGGCGCTCGACTTTCCCTTGGGCGTGAGAGTCGGACGGCGCAGCACGGTGACCTGGCGCGCCCGGATGTCGTTGGCGTGGAACCGTCGCCCAAACAGTTCAGTGGCCTTCCAATCGACGCGTAGGTCGGCGGCTTCGAGCCAGACGCCCTTTTCGTCGCTGATCGTCAGGCGGCGCACGCCGAACTCGCGCCAGATATCGCCGCTCAGGCCCTCGATCTTGAGGCGGCCGATGCGGCCCAGCTTCAGGCCGCTGGTCCGCGCTTCCAGGAAGGCGCGCCCCTGCGGCGTGATCGCGCCGAAGCGGACGCCGCCTAGCAGCAGCGCGACGATCAGCACCAGGCTGACGGAGACGATCATCAGCAGGCCCGGCCAGCCAATCTTGCGCGCGACCTTGACCACCGCCTCTACGGCGGCTTCGGGCACGGTCTCTGGCTCTGGCTCTGTTTGGGGCGGCGGCGATGCGTCGGTCAAAAGCTTTGCCCGATGCTGATGTAGAGTTGGAACGCCGGGTCGCCCTCACGCTTGCTGAGCGGCATGGCGATGTCGGCGCGGATCGGGCCGAAACCGAGATCATAACGGACGCCAAGGCCGACACCGACCCCGAAGTCGTCGCCGCTCGGCCACTTGTCTACGCCCACGCCGCCGGCGTCGATGAAGGCCACCCCGCCCCAGTGCTCGGTGAAACGGTGGCGGACCTCGAGCGAGGTCTCCAGCAGCGAAAGCCCGCCTTGCGGCGTGGTGGTGTTGTCGATGCGCGGGCCGATGGCCTGGTAGGAATAGCCCCGCACCGAGCCGCCGCCGCCCGCATAGAAGCGCCGGGACGCCGGCGTTTCCGGCATGGCGCCGCCCAAGATCTGGCCGGCCTTGAACCGGCCGGCGATCACAGTCTTGGCGCCCTTGCCAAAGGGCAGATAGGCCGAGGTCTGGGCCTGCACCTTCAGGAAGGCCATCGTCGTGTCGCCGGTAATGGCGGTGGGCTCGCCCTGGACCTCCAGTCGCCAGCCCTTGGTCGGGTCCAGCACGCTGTCGGACTTATCCCAGGCGTAGGCGGCCGTCGTGGTCAGGGTCGCGAAGTTCTGGCGCGTGCTGGTGGTCAAGCCGTTTTCGGTCGTCAGCGAGTCGATCTGCGACAAGTCCAAGGCCACGCCATAGGTGCGATAGACGGTGGGGCGCAGGCGACGGGTCAGGTCGGCGCCGATATGGGCTCCAGTTTCCAGATAGGCGTCGGTGTCGTCACGAAAAATCGAGGTGTCGAGCTTGAGGGTTTGCTGGCTGCGCCGCCAATGCGGCAAGGCCAGTTCGGCTTCAAGTCGGCTGTCGAGCTTGGCCAGGCGGGCCGTCAGGGTGGTGGTGTCGGCGCGGCGGAACCGGTTGTAGCGGATCCACTTGGCGTCGACGCCGGGGCCGTCGGTAGACGAGTATCCCGCGCCCAGTTCGATCGTCTTGGACTTCCGATCCGACAGCGTCACCATCACCGGGCGCAGGCCATCGGGGCGCAGCTTTTCCTTGGGGGCCAACGAGACGGAAACGGTGTCGTAGACGCCTGTGTCCCGCAGCCGGCGCTCCAATTCGGCGATGTCGTCGGGCTGGTAAACATCGCCCATCGTCCAGGGCGCCAAGTGCTGGACCCAGGCGGGGTTGGATCGCCCGTGGGTGACTACCTCCACGCCGTCAACCTTGACCAGGTCGCCGGCGGCGACTTGAAAGGTCGGGCGGACGGTGTGGTCGGCGTGGTCGACGATCACTTCGCGCGGCTCGGCGGCGGCGTCGGCATAGCCCAACTGCTGCACCTGCGCGACGACGCGCCCCTCGGCCGCCAGCACATCAGCGGCCCGCCCGGGTTCCCCCGGCGTCAAGCGGATGACGCTCTCGGCGCGCTTGACGACGCCCTCGTCCGGCGGCGCGCCGATCCAGGCCAGCTTTGGATCAGCGATCACGAACACCGGGCCTGGTATAATCTTCAGAACGGCGCGAGGCGGGTCGGCTTCGCTGACATCGGGTTCGACGACATAGCCGTAATAGCCTTCAGCCCTGAGCACGGCGACGACGACGTCGCCAGCGTCTCGCGCCCGGCGCCGGGCTTCAGAGCGGCTTCGCGGCGGATTCTTCGCTTCCGACATGGCGCGCTGAATCGCCTCGCGGAGCGCACGATCCTCGACGCCTGTAATGGTCGCCGTGGGTTCGTTCGCACTGGCGTGGCCCGCGACCAACAGGGTCGCGACGGTTACGCCAAGGGCAAATCTCTTACGCACCAAGCCTTCAGGTCCCCGCGCGGAACGCCCCCGAACCCCTGTTAGTCGTCCCCCTGCCGCGTGTCACGCCACGAATGCAACGGAACAGCTTAGCCAAGCGCTTCTCTCGCCTGGCCAAAGGCGCCCAAATACTGGGCAGTCATGCACATCGAGATGACTCGGCGAGAAAAGCGCCGCTTGCGGCTGGGCGACGTTCTAGGTTGAGGCGAACATGCTGGCCCAATTCGGCGTGCAGGGCGGATAGAGTGGACACAGGCGTGGCGGCGAAAATTCAGGACATCGACAACTCCCCCAGCCTGCCCATGACGGGGGCGGCCTATCTGCCGGGTGTCCCCTATGACGAGATGATCGCCCAGGGCGGCGAAGTCCGGGGCCATTACGCGGCCTTGCAAACCCGCATCTCAACCCTCGGCGCCGGCGAGCTGGCCGATCGCCAACGCATGCTGGAGCGGTCCTTCCTGCTTCAAGGGATCACGTTCACGGTCTATGGCGCCGACAGCGCGACCGAGCGGATCATCCCTACCGACCTTTTCCCGCGCATCCTGCCTGCCCAGGAGTGGGCCAAGATCGAGGCCGGCCTGATCCAGCGCCTGCAAGCGCTGAACATGTTCCTGGCCGACATCTACGGCGACCAGCAGATCCTGATGGATGGCGTCGTGCCGCGCGAACTGGTGCTGGGCGCCCCTTCGTACCGCCGCGAGATGCAGAACGTCTATGTGCCGCACAAGTCCTACGCCAATGTCTGTGGCAGCGACCTGATCCGGGGCCAGGACGGCGAATTCGCCGTGCTGGAGGACAATCTGCGGGTGCCGTCTGGCGTGTCCTACATGCTGGCCAACCGCGACGCCTCCAAGCGAACCTTTCCCGGCGCCTATCGTGAGGCCGGCGTGCGGCCGGTCGAGCGCTATCCCGACCTGCTGCTGGCCACGCTGAAAAGCATGAGCGCCGATTGGCGGTCCAATCCGCAGGTCGTGGTGCTAACCCCCGGCGTCTACAACTCAGCCTATTACGAGCACGCCTATCTGGCCCGCTTGATGGGCGTGCCGCTGGTCGAGGGACGCGACCTCGTGGTCCATGACAACATGGTCTACATGCGCACAACCACGGGCCTGCGCCGGGTGGACGTGATCTATCGCCGGGTCGACGACGACTTCATCGATCCCCTCGCCTTCCGCCGCGATTCGTCGCTGGGGGCCGCAGGCCTGTTCAACGCCTATCGGGCCGGCAATGTGGTGATATGCAACGCGCCCGGCACCGGGGTGGCCGACGACAAGGCCGTCTACGCCTATGTGCCGGAGATCATCAAATACTACCTTGGCGAGGACGCCATCCTGCCCAATATCGAGACCTTCCTCTGCCGCGAGCCGGCCCAGCTGAGCCACGTGCTGGCCAATCTGGACAAGCTGGTGGTCAAGGCTGTGGGGGCGTCCGGCGGCTATGGCATGCTGATCGGGCCCCACGCCTCGGCCCAGGAGCGCTCGGACTTCGCCGACGCCCTGGCCGCAGACCCGGCCAACTACATTGCCCAGCCGACCATCCAGCTGTCGACCGCCCCCTGCCTGGTCGACGGCCGCATTGAGCCGCGCCACGTCGACCTGCGGCCCTTCATCCTGTCGGGCGAGAAGACCGTGGTGATGCCCGGCGCCCTGACACGGGTGGCCCTGAAGCGCGGCTCGCTTGTGGTCAATTCCAGCCAGGGCGGCGGCTCCAAGGACACCTGGGTGCTGTCGGAAGAGACGCCGTCGAACGGCGCGGGAGGCCTGGCATGATGTTGGTTTTTTTGAGTAAAGGGTCGCTCGTATGATGCTCGCTCGGGTGGCCGACAGCCTCTACTGGCTGGGCCGTTACATGGAACGGGCCGAGCACCTGTCGCGGCTGTCGAGCGTGATGCTCAACGCCACGCTCGACCAAACCGACGCCGGCGCCCAGGCCGTGTGGATCGCCCTGTCGGCCGTGGGCAAGGCCGAGAGCGGCGCCTTGGCCCCATTCGAGGCGGCTCGGTCGCTGGTGCTTGACCGGGCCGACACCAATTCGGTGGTCTCGTCGCTGGCGAGGGCTCGCGAAAATGCCCGGCAGGTCCGCGACCAGATCACCACCGAGACCTGGGAGCGGCTGAACCTGCTGTATCTGCGGGTCACCGACGAGAACGCCGGTCGCGAATTCGCCGACGGCTCGGCCAACTTCCTGCACGACGTGATTTCCGACGTTCACCTGTTCAAGGGCGCGGCCGACACCACGATGAGCCATGGCGAGAGCTGGCGGTTCATGATGGTCGGGATGTATCTGGAGCGCGCCCAGTTGGTCTCGAGCCTGCTGGAAGTCTGCTTCGCCGAGGGACCGGGCCGGGTGATCAACGACCACATCGCCTTGGTCAGCCTGCTACGGATGGCCTGTGCCCTGGAGCCCTATCTGCGGGTCTATACCGCCGAGATCGAGCCGCGCCACATCCTCGAATTCCTGGTCTTCGACGAGGACTTCCCGCGCTCGATCCGTTTCGTCACCTCACGCATCGAGGAGCACCTGGCGATCCTGGCACGTCATACCGAGGCCAATGGCCGCACCGGTCCCGAGCGCCTGGCTGGCCGCCTCAAGGCCCGCCTCCAATTTGCGGACCTGGACGAGCTTCAGGCCCAGGGCGCCAGCGCCCTGCTGACCACCGTGGTCAACGAATGTTCGCGCATCCACGAAGCGATTTATGAGACCTTCGTGGCCTATCCCCTCGAAATGCGCCTGCCTGCTTAAGTCTGGGCCCGCTTAGAAAGACTCCGCCGTGCTGCTCGAGATTCGTCACATAACGCAATATCACTATGAGCGGTCGGTCCGCGAAAGCCTGATGGAGCTGTGGATGCAGCCCCAGAAGAGCGCGCGCCAGCGGCTGGTCAGCTTCGAGCTGGAGATCGAGCCGGCCGCCCAGGTGTTCTCCTACGCCGACAGCTTCGGCAACGCCGTTTATCACTTCGACGTTCCCCAGCCGCATGACGGGCTGACCATCATCGCCCGCTCTGCCGTTGAGACCGAGCCCGTGCTGGAATGGCCCATGCCGCTCGACATGGGTGAGTGGGAGCGGCTGAAGAGCACCTTCGTGCGGGGCGAATGTTTTGACTACCTCCAGCCCCACGGCTTCGTGCAGGTCACCCCGGCGCTACAGGCCTTCATGGATGCGCACGATATCGAAGAACTGCGCCGCCGCGATCCGTTCTCGGCCGTCCAGGCGCTGTGCGACACGATCTACAAGGCGTTCGAGTATGATCCCGGGGTCACTGACGCCGACAGCCCGATCGATCTGGCGTTGGAGGCCAAGCGCGGGGTCTGCCAGGATTTCGCCCACATCATGCTGGCCATCTGCCGCTCGTGGGGCATGCCGGCTCGCTACGTCTCGGGCTATCTGTTCACCGACCGCGAGGCCGGCGACCGCTCCGATCCGGACGCCACCCACGCCTGGGTCGAGGTGTTCCTGCCCAGCTACCGCTGGATCGGTTTTGATCCGACTAATAATGTCATGACCGGCGAGCGTCACGTGGCCGTAGCGGTCGGCCGCGACTATGGCGACGTCACCCCGTCACGGGGGGTATATAAGGGCGACAGCGAGAGCCATCTGGCCGTCGGGGTCTCGGTGCGCCGCGCCCGCGCCGCCGTGGCGGAACCGGAATTCCTGCGCTTGCCTCGGCCCTCCACGCCCTTCGGCGCCAGTCGCCGCCGCGCCAGCGCCGACGCCATCCGCGAGCACCAACAGCGTCAGCAGCAGCAGCAATAATAAATCCGCTCATCCCGGCGAATGCCGGGACCCAGATCCTGTCGCGGTGTGGTTGATTGGACGGTCTCAGAGCTTGTGGCGTCAGCCTCTAAGCCATGCCATCTGGGTCCCGGCGTTCGCCGGGATGAGCGGAATACTAAACCCCGAACACGTGCGTGCGGCGGGCTGACAGCCTGATCTCGCCGGTGAACTGGACGGCCTCGTCGCGGGCCACAGAGATGTCGATGCGGCGGCCGTCAGGCAGCGAGGCGTCGATATTGGCAAGTGGCCCCTGGATGACAACCCGCTCGACCCTGGCGGGGAATCCGGCCGCGTCCAGCACCAGGTCGTGAGGTCGCACGAAGGCCACGGCCTCGCCGTCTGGGGCGTTCGGGGCCGCCAGCACGACCGGACCGGCGGTGAAGCGCTGGCCGCTCACCACGCCCTCGAAACGGTTGGCCTCGCCGACGAAGCCGCAGACGAAGGGCGTGGCCGGATGGTCGTGAACCTCGTCCGGCGTGCCGATCTGCTCGATCCGGCCGGCATTGAGGATCGCCACCCGGTCGGCCAGCTCCAGGGCCTCTTCCTGGTCGTGGGTGACGAAGATGGTGGTGACGCCCGTGGCGTCGTGCACCCGGCGCAGTTCCTTGCGCAGCGACTTGCGCACCGTGGCGTCCAGGGCGCCGAACGGCTCGTCCAGCAGCAGCACGCTGGGCTGCACGGCCAGGGCGCGCGACAGGGCCACCCGCTGGCGCTGGCCGCCCGACAGTTGCGAGGGATAGCGCTTGCCCAGGCCGTCCAGTTCGACCAGCTTCAGCAGCTCGTCGACTCGGCGCGCGATCTCTGCCTTGTTCGGCTTGTCCTTGCCCTTGCGGACGTCGAGGCCGAAGGCGATGTTCTTGGCCACGGTCATGTGCTTGAACAGCGCATATTGCTGGAAAACAAAGCCCACCCGGCGCGCGGCGGCCGAGGCGAAGGTCACGTCCTCGTTCTCGAACAGCACCTGGCCTTCGTCGGGAAATTCCAGGCCGGCGATGGTGCGCAGCAGCGTCGTCTTGCCCGAGCCCGAAGGGCCCAGCAGCGCCACGAGCTCGCCGTCAGCGATCTCGAGGTCGACCTGGTTCAGGGCCGGATAGCGCCCGAACTTCTTCTCGACGGAACGGATGGAGATGGTCATGGGATCAGTGCGTTCCGGTCATTCAAAGCGTTTTCAAGCGAAGTGGGGCGCGGTTCGCGTGAAGAAAACGCGACAAAACAAAAGAAGCTAGAGGGTGGTCGCATGCGATCGCCCTCTAGTGTCCGCCGCCGCGTTTGACGTCGGGTTGGGCGATCTCAAGCACGCCCTTCAGCACCAGGGTCAGGATCGCCAGCAGGCAAAGCAGGGCGGCGACCGCGAAGGCGGCGACGAAGTCGTACTCGTTGTACAAAATTTCCACGTGCAGCGGCATGGTGTTGGTCAAGCCGCGGATGTGGCCGCTGACCACCGATACGGCGCCAAACTCGCCCATGGCCCGGGCGTTGCATAGCAGCACGCCGTACAGCAAGCCCCAGCGCACATTAGGCGCGGTTACCCGCCAGAACGTGTAGAGGCCCGACGCGCCCATCGAGACGGCCGCCTCCTCCTCCGAAACCCCCTGCTCCTGCATCAGCGGTATCAGCTCGCGGGCGATGAACGGGAAGGTCACGAAGATCGTGGCCAGGATGATGCCGGGCGTGGCGAAGATGATCTTGATGTCGTGGTCGATCAGGCGCTCGCCAAACCAGCCCTGCAGGCCGAAGACCATTACGTACATCAGGCCCGCGACCACTGGCGACACCGAGAACGGCAGGTCGATCAGGGTGATCAGCAGCGCCTTGCCGGGGAAATGGTGCTTGGCGATCGCCCAGGACGCGCAGAGGCCGAACACCGCGTTGAACGGCACGGCGATGGCCGCGGTGATCAGGCTCAGCTTGATGGCCGCCAGAGCGTCGGCGGCGCCAATGGCCTCCAGGGCCGGCTGCAGACCCTTGCGCAGCGCCTCGGCGAACACCGCCACCAGCGGCAGGATCAGCACGAGACCCAGGAAGACCAGCATCAGGCCAATGATCAGCACCTTGGCCCAGACGGGATCCTCGGTCGGGTGGCGCGCTCTTGCCGCAGCCATCAGCTGAACCTCCGCGACCAGGCCTGGACGGCGTTGATGATCAGCAGCATCAGGAACGAGACGCCCAGCATCACCAGGGCGATGGCGGCGGCGTTGGCATATTCGAACTGCTCCAGCTGAATGATGATCAGCAGCGGCGCGATCTCGGACTTGTAGGGCATGTTGCCGGCGATGAAGATCACCGAGCCGTATTCGCCGACGCCCCGCGCGAAGGCCAGGGCGAAGCCGGTCAACCAAGCGGGACCCAGGGCCGGGAGGATTACCCGCAGGATGGTGTCGATGCGCCCCGCTCCCAGGCTGGCCGCGGCTTCTTCGACATCCGCCGACAGGTCGCGCATCACCGGCTCCAGGGTGCGGACCACGAAGGGCAAGCCGATGAAGGTCAGGGCGATGGTCACGCCGACCGGGTTGTAGGCGGCCTTGATCCCCAGCGGCGTCAGGTACTGCCCGACCCAGCCATTGGGCGAATAGAGCGTCGCCAGGGCAATGCCCGCCACGGCGGTGGGCAAGGCGAACGGCAGGTCAACCAGGGCGTTGACCACCGACTTGCCCGGAAAATCGTAGCGCACCAGGGCCCAGGTGGTCAGCACGCCGAACACGCCATTTATCACGGCGGCCACGAAGGCAGCGCCGAAGCTCAGGCGATAGGCGGCGATGGCCCGTTCGGAGAAGGCGGCGGCGACAAACTGCGCTGGCGAAAGGCTGGAGGCCTTGATGGCGATCGCCGACAGCGGGATCAGCACGATCAGCGACAGGATGGTCAGGGTGACGCCCAGCGTCAGGCCAAAACCTGGCAGGGCCGAGCGACGGCGAAACAGCGGACGACGCGCGGCCGGCGGGCGGGACATGGAAATCGTCTCGGCGGTCATCGGGTGATCGTCGTCCAGTATCCGGCGGCGGGCTCCAAACGGAGCCATGAGAGACAGAACGCGCCAGACCGCGAACGGCGCCGGAACGTTGTGAAGCTGAGGCTCGGCTTAAATCCCCAGTGGCCCGATAGGGTCAACAGAGTTAGCCAAACGCGGTTTGCAGAAAAACTGTCTCCAAGTCCTCCCGCACGGGGGGGAGGACTTCACGCAAATCGCCGCTGAAGGTGTTGGAAAGGGTCGCGGAGCGCCGGACGACGTCCGGAGTGTGTGAGTTTAGTCCCGTTTCGACGAGCCCGAGCGCTGCGCGGGGCTTGGAGCCTCGCACCTCCGGCCTGCCGGTCGCGAAGGTCAAGCTCGCAGCGTCCTAATGCAGCTTCAACCGTCCCGCCACCCGCTGCTGCAGCAACCGGGCCATGGCCAGGACCACGGTCTTGGGCGTGCCCATGATCGCCCGATGATGATCCAGGTGCAGCGAG
>JACMOF010000209.1 GCA_014378155.1 Caulobacter sp.
CCAGTTGGGTTTCGGTCCAGGCGCTGGTGACGCCCCGTCGCTAAATGGCGATGTCCATCAAAGCCCCGTTGCCGACCGTGGTGGTGGAGCCTGTGTCCAGGGAGGCAAGGGTCGGGACCCCGGCGGCCAGGGCCTCGATCAAGGCCAACCCGCGGAGACGCAGCTTTGTGGGCGCCGTGACGCTGAGCTCATCGGTCTTGGGCAGGCTGGCGCCGACGTGCAACTGCTTGCCCGCCACGTCCAGTGTCAGCCCCCGCTCGCCCAGCCAGTCCATGCCCAACAGGCCCGGCGCATTGAGATAGCGTTCCGGAAGGACCGACAGGTTCAGATGCCTGCGCTCGCGGCGGCTCACCCGGATGGTGTCGAGCGCCACGGTGCGCACCCTCTGGGCGCCGGCTATGCCGTGCAGGGTGACGTCCGGCCCTCGCGGCAGGGCCAGGCTGTCGGCCAGCACGGCGGAAATGACCGACGCGCTGGCGCCGGTGTCGACTAGGAAGGGATAGGGTCCCTGGCCATTCAGGAAGACCTGCACCGTCAACCGGCGCGCACCATCCAGCACGCGGGTCGGCGCGCTCGACGGCGGCGTGGGCGCCTGCTGATCAGCCTAGCCAACGCCAGGCGCGGCAAGGGCGGCGAGCGCCGCCGCAGTGTGGCGCCGGGATATCGAGACGTTAGCCATGGCGTCGCCTCCTTCTTGGAAGGACGCCTACATCCGCGAACCACCCATGGCCAAGACTAAGGTAACGCCGTTATCCCGTCGCCAGGCGTCGCTGATCCTCGCGCGCCGACTTCAGCTTTTCGGCCACCAGGAAGGCCAGTTCCAAGGCCTGCTCGCCGTTCAGCCGAGGGTCGCAATGGGTGTGGTAGCGGTCGGCGAGATCGCCCTCCGACACCGCCCGCGCGCCGCCGATGCACTCGGTGACGTTCTGACCAGTCATTTCCAAATGCACGCCGCCGGGGTGAACGCCCTCGGCGTTGGCGATCTCGACGAACGACTTCACCTCGGCCAGGATTCGGTCGAACGGCCGGGTCTTGTAGCCGGTCGAGGCCTTCAGCGTGTTGCCGTGCATCGGGTCGGTGGCCCAGACGACAGAACGGCCGGCCGCCTTGGTGGCCCTCATCAGGCGCGGCAGGCGGTCGGCGATCTTGTCCGAGCCAAAGCGGCCGTACAGGGTCAGTCGGCCAGGCTCATTATGCGGGTTGAGCACGTCGATCAGCCGCAGCAGGTCGTCGCCCTCCATGGTCGGACCGCACTTCAGGCCGATCGGGTTCTTGACGCCCTTCATGAACTCGATGTGGGCGCCGTCCAGCTGGCGGGTGCGCTCGCCGATCCACAGCAGGTGGGCGCTGGTGTCGTACCAGTCGCCCGAGGTGCTATCGACGCGAGTCATGGCTTCCTCGAAGCCCAGCAGCAGGGCCTCGTGGCTGGTGAAGAACTCCACCTGGTGCATACCCGGATGGCTTTCGGGCGTGACCCCGATCGCGGCCATGAAGGTCAGGCTCTCGCTGATCTTGTCCGACAGCTCGCGGTAGCGCGCACCCTGCGGGCTGTCGCCCACGAAGCCCAGGGTCCAGCGGTGGATGTTGTGCAGGTCGGCATAACCGCCGCTGGCGAAGGCGCGCAGCAGGTTCAGGGTCGCGGCCGACTGGCCATAGGCCTTTAGCAGGCGGTCCGGATCGGGGATGCGCTCGGCGGCCGTGAAGTCCATGCCATTGATGTTGTCGCCGCGATAGGACGGCAGGGTGACGCCGTCGATCGTCTCGATCGGTTCCGAGCGTGGCTTGGCGAACTGGCCGGCGATGCGCCCAACCTTCACCACGGGCTTGCCGCCGGCGAAGGTCAGCACCACCGCCATCTGCAGGATCAGGCGGAAGGTGTCGCGGATGTTGTCGGCGTGGAATTCCTTGAAGCTCTCGGCGCAGTCGCCGCCCTGCAGCAGGAAGGCGCGGCCCTCGGCCACGTCGCCCAGCAGGCTCTTCAAGCGGCGCGCTTCACCGGCGAAGACCAGCGGCGGCATCTGGCGCAGGGTCTGTTCCACGCGATCGACCGCACCCATGTCCGGGTAGTCGGTCGGGACGTGTTTCGCAGGCATGGCTCTCCACGACGACGGGGTCCAACGGCTGGTCATGACGGTCTCGAACTTCTCAAAAGGGAGCGGCTTCTATCCTGGCCGCGCGGCAAAAGCAAAATTATTGCGACGAAACCCCGTTATTTAGCCCAATGGGGTAAGTTCAACCAAATTCTCGCCATCCGGTTGGCTGCCGAACCGCATCAGGCCGCAGGCGATCAGGGTCAAGGCGCCCAGGGCGAGCCACCATTCCTGCCAGACCCCGAAGCTTAAGGCCCCGATCACCAGATAGCTGACCAGGGCCCCGGCCGCCGCCGCAGCCTCGCCCCGCGAGCGCTCGGCGGTCCGTACGACCGCGTAGGCCAACCAGCAGAAGAACACCCCCGCCAGGGCCGCGCCGATCGCCCCCAGCTCCAGCCACAACTGAAGTTGGGCGTTGTGAGTGTGCAGCGGAATGGCAGTGCCGAAGGTGCGGCTGGCGTCCAGGCCCCAGCCGCGGAACGGATGGGTCTGGATGTGGTCGGCGGCGAAGGTCCAGATGTTGAGCCGGGCGTCCCAGGAAGCCGGAACCAGTTTGTGCAGCCAGGCGATCACGCCGGTCTCCACCCCGACCAGCACGGCCAGGGGCGCGACAACGAACGGCAGGGCCACCAGGCCGACCAGGACCCGTGGTCCCAGCGCGCCGCCATAACGCACCATCAGCCAGGCCACGGAGCCCAGAACCAGCGCGACTAGGCAGGCGTCGGAACTGACGATCTTGGAGGCCACCAAGGTTGCGGCGACCAGCACCCAGATCGCGCGCGGGGCGTTGCGCCGCCACAGGATCAACGTCACCGGCCAGATCAGCAGGGCCAGGGCGTAGGTGGCGGTCGAGACCTTGACCAGGGCCAGGTCGGCGCGGATCGGATCTCCGGTGAGTTGGCGAAACTGCTGATAGATCGTCGCGCCGGCGAAGGCGTCGATCACCACCAGCAGGGCCAGGGCGGTCATGCCATAGGCCAGGATCATGCCGGCCCGCTCGGCCGACCTTTCCGAAAGGCCCCGCAGCGCGACCACGGCCGCGCCGTAGCTGGCCAGTTGCAACAGCAGCTTCAGGGCGGTCAGGGCCTCGATGTCGTCATAGTCCTTCAGCGTCGAAGGATCGATCGCCGCCGGGCTCCAGATCATGCTGGTCGCCGCCCAGAGGGCCAGAGCCACCAAGATCAGCAGAGGCGGGGCGGCGGCACGGGTCAGCCTCAGGCCCGGCAGGCAAAGAAGGCCGGCCAGCGCCATCAGCGGCGCGAAACCCAGCGGCCCCAGATAGGCCAGCAGTGACGTCATCACGACCACGAAGATCGCCACGCCGCCCAGCCAGGGCGTGGGCCGCTCCGAGGCGCCGCCGACGATCGAGGCCTGTCTGATCATGCGCCGCCCATTTCCGATGGCATGTACTTCTCGCGCATCGTCACCAGCTCCTCGGCCAGGGTGGGGTGGACCGCGCAGGTCGAGTCCCACTGCGCCTTGGTGACACCCATCTTCACGGCGATCGCCGCCATCTGGATGATCTCCGGCGCGTCCGGGCTGACCACGTGTACGCCCACCACCCTCTGGTCGTCCTGCTTGACCACCAGCTTGAACAGACAGCGCTCCTGGCCGCCATAGAAGGTCACCTTCATCGGGCGGAACACGGCGCGATAGATGTCGACCTTGCCGAAGGCGTGGCGGGCCTGCGCCTCCGTCATGCCCACCGTGCCGACGGGGGGTTGCGAGAATACCGCCGAGGCGACCATGTCGTGGTCGAAGCTCGTCGGATTGTCGTGGAATTCGGTCTGGGCGAAGGCCGCGCCCTCGCGGATCGCCACCGGCGTCAGGTTGATGCGATCGGTCACGTCGCCGACGGCCCAGATGTTCTCGGCCGTGGTCTTGGAGAACTCATCGACGACGATCGCCCCGCGTTCGTTGAGCGTCAAGCCGACCTTCTCCAGGCCCAGCCCCTCGACATAGGGGTCGCGGCCGGTGGCGAACATCACCACGTCGGTCTCGAAGGTCAGGTCGTTGCTGAGCGTGCTGACCAGGCCGGCTTCGGTCTTCTCTATCTTCTGGTGGTCACAGCCCAGCACCACCTTGATCCCGCGCTTCTCCAGCTCGTCGGCCAGGTGCGAGCGCACGTCGTCGTCGAAGCCGCGCAGCACATTGGCGCCGCGATAGAGCAGTGTCGTCTCCACGCCCAGGCCGTTGAAGATCGAGGCGAACTCCACGGCGATATAGCCACCGCCCACCACCATCACCCGCTTGGGCAGTTCGGCCAGGTGGAAGGCCTCGTCCGAGGTGATGCCCAGGTCCGCGCCCGGGAAGTCCGGACGCCAGGGCCTGCCGCCGGTGGCGATCAGGATCTTGCGGGCGGTATAGCGGCCGGCGTCCTCCGAGCCATCCTTGGCCAGCACCTCGACGGTGTGGGCGTGGACGATCAGGGCCCGGCCCTGCAGCAGGTGCGCGCCGGCCTTCTGCAGATTGGTGACATAGATCCCCGACAGCCGGGCGATCTCGACGTCCTTGTCCTGCAGGAAGGTCTTCCAGTCGAACTTGGCGCCCTCGATGGTCCAGCCATAGCCCTTGGCGGTCTTCAGCTGGCTGGTGACCTCGCTGGCATAGACCATGAACTTCTTGGGCACGCATCCGCGGATCACGCAGGTGCCGCCGACCCGGTATTCCTCGGCCACGGCCACTTTGGCGCCACTCATCGCCGCCACCCGCGCGGCCCGCACCCCGCCCGAACCGGCGCCGATGACAAAGAGGTCGAAGTCGTACTCAGCCATGACAGGCTCCGGGGTGCGTTCAGATCAGGGCGGCCTCGGCGAGACCGGAAGACGGCGGATATGGGTCTAGGGGACCAGCTTGACCACCCCTTGGTCGGTTCCCAGCAGGGCCTCGTCGGCCAGGTCGAGGAACAGGCCGTGATCGACGACGCCGGTCACGGTCTTCAGGGCGCCGGCCAGGGCCGCCGGCTCGGCGATCACGCCGGGCTGCATGTCGTAGATCACATTGCCGCCGTCGGTGACCACCACGCCGCGATCGGCCATCCGCAGGCGCGGCGGCAGCAGGTCGAACTCGGCGGCGATGTCGGCCAGGCGCCGGCCGGTATGGAGGTGCCCAAAGCGCACCACCTCGATCGGCAGCGGGAACCGGCCCAGGGTCTTCACGTGTTTGGCGGCGTCGGCGATGACCACGCAGCGCTTGGACGCCTCCCAGACCAGCTTCTCGCGCAGCAGAGCCGCGCCGCCGCCCTTGATCAGGCTGAGGCCAGGACCGATCTCGTCGGCGCCATCGACGGTCAGGTCGATGCTCTTGACGTCGTCCAGCGCCACCAGGGCTATGCCGAGCTCGCGGGCCAGGCTGGCGGTGGCTTCCGAGGTCGGCACGCAGCGGACGTCCAGCTTGCGCGCCGCCAGGGCTTTCACGAACCAGACCGCCGTCGAGCCGGTGCCCAGGCCCACCACCATGCCGCTCTCGACGAGCTGCGCCGCCGCCTCGCCCGAAATCCGCTTCTGATCTTCGGCGCTCATGCTTTCCCCCTCTTGGCCAGTTTCAGGGCCCGGAACCTGTCCGCCCAGCCCGGCTTGTCGCTCTGCGGCGCGCGGGCGACGGCCAGGGCGCCGGCCGCGACGTCGCGGGTGATCACCGAGCCGGAGCCCGTCATTGCCCCGTCGCCGACCCTTACGGGCGCCACGAGCGCTGTGTTGGAGCCGATGAAGGCCCCCTCGCCGACATGGGTCTCGAACTTTTCGAAGCCGTCATAGTTACAGAAGATCGTGCCGGCCCCGATATTGGCCTTCGCCCCGATCGAACCGTCGCCCAGATAGCTCAGGTGATTGGCCTTCGCGCCAGCCCCGACCTTGACCTTCTTGACCTCGACGAAATTGCCGATGTGGGCTTCCGGGCCGATCTCCGCGCCAGGCCGCAAGCGAGCATAGGGACCGATCAAGGCGCCCTCCCCCACGGTCGCGCCCTCGACATGGCTGAACGCCTTGATCACCGCGCCGCCCGCGACGCTGACGCCGGGACCGAACACCACGAAGGGCTCGACCGTGACGCCGGCCGCAAGCCTGGTGTCCCAGCTCAGATGCACCGTATCGGGCGCCGGCATGGTCACGCCCTCGACCAGCAGGGCTTGGCGGCGCGCCGCTTGCCAGACCGCCTCGGCGGCGGCCAGCTCGGCCTGGGAGTTGACGCCCTGCACGGCCGGTTCGGGCGCGAAGGCGGCGCGGGTGGCCAGCTCCCGCTCATGGGCCAGGCCGACCACGTCGGTCAGGTAGTATTCGCCCTTGGCGTTGTCGTTGCCGACCTGGGCCAACAGGTCGAAGAGCGTGGCGCGGTCGGCCGCCAGGACGCCGGAATTGCAGTGCTTGACCTGTTTGACGGTTTCGTCGGCGTCCTTCTCCTCGACAATGCGCAGCAGCACATGGCCGGGGGCCATGATCAACCGCCCGTAGCCCACGGGATTGGCGGCCTCGAAGCCCAGCACCGCGACGTCGGCGCCTCCCCCACGCGAAGAACCGCCGCGCAGAGCGAACAACGGCTCCACCACTGCGGCGGTCAGCAGCGGGCAGTCGGCATAGGTCACCACCACGTCGCCGTCGAAATCGGCCAGGGCGTCTCGCGCGGCCAGCACGGCGTGGCCGGTGCCCAGCGGCGGGTCCTGCAGAACGGTCGCGCCCTCGCCCAGGCGCTGGCGGACATGCTCGCCGCCCGCCGGGCTGTGGGCGCCGACCACCACGACGATCCGCTCACAGCCGAGGGTCTGGGCGGTGTCGATGGCGTGGTCCAGCAAGGTTCTTCCGCCGATCCGGTGCAGCACCTTGGGGGTCGGCGACTTCATCCGCGTGCCCTGGCCGGCGGCGAGAATGACGGCGGCGCGCGGGCGCACTGGAGGCGAAACGGCGTTGGTCATGGGCGAAGCGACTCCGAAGGCGCGGACCAAAGTTGCATTAGCCGCGCGTTTAGCCGAAAGGCCAGAGCCATGCATGCCCAGAACGACATTCTAGCGACTGACGTTCTGCGCGGCGCGACGATCGCCTTCGACCTCGACGGCACCTTGGTCGACACCGCCCCCGACCTCGTCGCCTCGCTGAACATCATCCTTGGCGAAGAGGGCCTGCCACCCCTGCCCTTCGACGACGTGCGCAAGATGGTCGGGCGCGGGGCCAAGGCCCTGTTGGAACGCGGTTTCGCCGCCGCCGGCGCGCCGCTGGACGCCGAGAGCGCGCCCGCCCTGGTCGAGCGCTTCATCGCCCTCTATTTGGGCCGCATTGCCCAGGAGAGCACGCCCTTTCCGGGCATGGTCGAGACCCTGGTGTCGTTGCGCACGGTCGGCGCCAGGCTGGCGGTCTGCACCAACAAGCTGACCCACCTGTCGATCGCCCTGCTCGACGCCCTGGACCTGACCCAATATTTCGACGCCGTGGTCGGGGCCGACCACGCCCCCGCCCCCAAGCCCGACCCGCGCCACGTGCTGGCGACGATCGCCGCGGTCGGCGGCGATCCGGCCCGCGCCGTGATGGTCGGCGACAGCATCAACGACGTGCTTTCGGCCAAGGCGGCCGGCGTGCCAACCCTGCTGGTGTCGTTCGGCTATACCGAAGCCCCGGTCGAAACCCTAGGCGGAGATCTGTTGATACACGCCTTCTCCGAGGTCCAGGAGGCCTGCGTCCGGCTTTTGACCTCTTGCGGTCGGGGAACGACCGGGCTATAGGCCCGTCCCTCTCGCGGCGAGGACTTCAAACCTCACCGACATGGCGGATGCTTAGCTCAGCGGGAGAGCACCTCGTTCACACCGAGGGGGTCGTAGGTTCAATCCCTACAGCATCCACCAACCCTTCCACCTTCTGCATCTGAACGCCGGTCGCCGGGCCCAGCCCGATTTGACATCGGCGGTCAGGCTCCCCATCTCCCAGTCAGCCAGCGGGCTTCGCGATCTTTTCGCACCCCGCCGGTCGCCTGATCGCAGGCCTCTGATCCCCAAAGCCCGCGCACCGCGCAAACCACGGCTTCGGCGACCCAGAATAAGCGGGATATCCGTTTTCCGGATCCGCCCGCCTTTCCTCAGAGCTCCGCGTCGCACCAGACGCTCGCGCCATAGGGCGCGCGCTCACCGAGCCTCCGCAGCTGCGCGACCTGAACGTCGCCGGCCGAGGCTCAAGCCACACTCCAGAAAGCCAATATGACTATCCTATCAACTCAAACCTTCTCCACCCATGCCCTGCCCACGATCTACGTGACGCAGGCCGACCACGAGATCCTCACCAACCTGGCCGACGCCAACGGCGGTCGCGCCCTGGGCGGCCGCGTGCTGGCCGGCGAAATGGACCGCGCCCTTATCGTTGAACCCGGGCAAGCACCCCGCCCTTTTGCCGGCATCGGCTCGACCGTCCATTACCAAGACCTGACCAGCGGCCAGGACCGCACGGTGCGCCTTAGCCTGCCGCGCGACGCCAGCATCGACAACCATCGCGTCTCGGTGGTCGCCCCGGTCGGCGCTGCGCTGATCGGCATGACCGCCGGCGAGACCTTCCGCTGGACCGATGACGAGGGCCGAACGCGCGGCATCCGGGTGCTGGCCGTCGACAACTGATTGCGTGCGATCGCCACTAAATTTTCAATCAAGCGGAGCCATTCGCCGCCGGCCGCGTTTATCAACGGAACGGGGACCTAAGCCATGACTGATCAAACTTCGACCAAGCTGACCTTCGAGCGCGAGCTCGTCGCCCTGATCCCTCACCTGCGCGCCTTTGGCCGCTCGCTGTGCGGCAACGCCACCCACGGCGACGACCTGGCCCAGGACGCCCTGGCCAAGGCGCTGGCGTCGCGCGACTCCTATACGCCGGGCACCAACCTGAAGGCCTGGACCTTCATGATCCTGCGCAACGTCTTCTATTCCGAGAAGCGCCGTTCGTGGCGCTCGTGCTCGCTTGATCCGGAAGTGGCTGAGCGCACCCTGATCTCGGTGTCCAACCCGACCGCCGCGCTGGAGCTCGACGAACTGCGTCGCGCCCTGGACATGCTGCCTGCCGACCAGCGCGAGGCCCTGATCCTGATCGGCGCCGCAGGCATGTCGTATGAAGAAGTCAGCGACATCACCGGCGCGGCCCTGGGCACGATCAAGAGCCGGGTCAGCCGGGCCCGCGATCGCCTGGCCCTGATCTTCGCCGAGGGCGCGATCACCGAGGACCACCTACCGGCCCACACCGCCATGGCCGCGATTTTCCAGCGCATCGACACCTACCGCATGGCCCGCGCGGCCTAGACACCTTCAAGCCGGCCCATCAGAATGGCCGCCTGCCCCGTCCGGGACGGGCGGCCTTCTTGATTCCGGGGTGCGTCCCGCCACGGCGCCTCAACTTCCACTCATCCCGGCGAAAGCCGGGACCCAAACTGAGCGGGCCGTCTGGCACAGCGCAACCACCAGACTCGGCTTGGGTCCCGGCTTTCGCCGGGATGAAGAGAATTTGGGATGGCCTCCACCCCGCCAACCCTTAGCGCGAAGCCGGATCCCAGGCCGCCACCTTGTAGCCGTTCTCATCCAGGCACTTGTCCATCGCCATCTTGTGGGCGTTGTCCTGGGCCATGCGCGCGGCCTTTGACCCGCCCTTGGCCTTGTCATAGGGCACCTTGAGGATCAGTCCGGTCTGCCCGGGCTCGGCGTCACGCGCGGTGGCGCTGGACCGCGAGATCAGGAACCTGTCCGTCTTGCCGGCCCGCACCTGATCGCGACAGGCGGCGAAGGTGGTGGCGAAGGCCTTCTCGTCGGAGGCCTTGGTTTCCAGGCGCGGCGAATAACCCATGCCGCCGCCGCCCATCATCGAACAGGCGCCCAGCGACGTCACGCAGGCGATCGCCGAGGCGGCGACCAAGATCTTGCTACGCTTCATGTTTTCCACTCCGCAAACCGGGCGACCGGCTCGCCCGAGCTTGAGGAGCGCGCGTCTCAAGGTTGCGGTTCCCCGGCGCCTCAAGCCGCCTTGCAGACCTGCGGCGCGAACTCGGGGTAATATCCGGCCATCATCCGCTCGGCATAGGCCACCAGGTTGGGGAAGCCCTCGGCCCGGCGACGGATGGGCGAGTCGAAGAACGGCGTCAGGATCTGGGCCAGCATGGCGAAGACGATGGCGTCGACGCTGGTCGGGCGGTTACCCATCATGAACGACGTGTGCCCCAGGGTTTCCGACAGGGCGGTCAGCGACCAGGCGGCCAGCTCGACCATCTCGTCGGGCGAATGGCGGCCCATGCCCACGGCGTTGAGATTGCTCCGCACGGCGCCCAGCAAGCCGTCAATCGCGTCGGCCCGCGCCTCGCCCGGCATGCCGTCGAACCAACGGGCCGGGCCCTTGGCGAAGTTGTCGTCGTCGCAGAACCGGAAATGGCAGTTGGCCCAGCCCAGGTGGTTCTCGACCATCCGCTCGATCGCCCAGGCATGGGCGCGCTGGGCCTTGGTGAGGCCGGCGTCCAGATCGACCCCGTAGCTGCGCTCGAGATAGGCGCGGATGAATGTCGAATCGGCCACCTTGACGCCGTCGTCGTCGATCCACGGCAGCTGGCCCTTGGGCGAGGTTTCGGGCCGGGCCGGAACTTTTTCGTACCAGAGGCCCGCCATCTTCAGGTGGATTTCGGTCTTGGTGACATAGGGGCTGCCCTCGGGAAGACCGTAGGCGGGGCCGGTGGCGTAGAGCGTGATCATCTCGGTATCCCCTGATCCTGCGCCCCACCCATTGTCCCTGGAAGGCGCCGTGTTGCGACATTCAGACGCTACCGCCATGCTGCTGCCAGCATGCTGTCAGCATCGACGGATAGGGTGGACCCATGAGACGCGCCGAACGCCTTTTCCAGATCATCCAGATCCTCCGCCGCAACCGGCAGCCGGTGACCGCCGACGCCATGGCGGCCGAGCTGGAGACCTCCAAACGCAGCGTTTATCGCGATATCGCCGCCCTGGTCGGTCAGAGGGCGCCCATTCGCGGCGAAGCGGGCGTCGGCTATGTGCTGGAGGCCGGGTACGACATGCCGCCCCTGATGCTGACTCCCGACGAGATCGAGGCCGCGGTGCTGGGCGCCCAGTGGGTCGCCAGCCGCGGCGACCCCGTTCTGGCCACCGCCGCCCGCGACCTGATCGCCAAGATCGCCTCCGCCGTGCCCGAGGAGCTACGGCCCTATGTGTTGACCCCCGCCACGGGGACCGGCACGAACTGGAAGGCCCTGCCCGACGGCATCGACATCGCCCAAACCCGCGCCTGGATCCATGCCGGCCGCAAGATCCGCCTCGACTATCGCGATGTGGAGGGCGCCGTCAGCCAGCGGGTGATCTGGCCGGTGACGGTGGGGTATCTGGACACCGTGCGGCTGCTGATCGGCTGGTGCGAGCTGCGCGGGGATTTTCGGAATTTCCGGACGGACCGGATCGAGGGGGCCGAGTTCCTGGACGAGAAGCATGGGCAGCGGGCCGGGGTGCTGAGGGCGCGGTGGCAGAGAGCGCTGGAG
>JACMOF010000210.1 GCA_014378155.1 Caulobacter sp.
AGCGGCCAAGATCGCCTCGACGCGGTAGCGCCGCTTCGGCCACGCGGATACATCGGGTTCCGACGATTAAGTCTCTTCAAGGTCCCGCCATGCGCCTCGACGCCTTTGCCCCGGCCAAGGTCAACCTGTTCCTGCATGTCGGCGGGCCCGACGCAGCGGGCTATCATCCGATCTCCAGCCTGATGGTGTTCGCCGATGTTGGCGACACGGTCAGCCTGCAGCCGGCCGACGCTCTGAGCTTCCAGGCCACCGGGCGGTTCGGCGGCGACATTCCCGTGGACGATGGCAACCTGGTGGTCCGCGCCGCCACCGCGCTGCGCGCCAAGCTCGGCGGGCCCACACCTCCGTTCCGCCTGCTGCTCGACAAGGCGTTGCCGATCGCCGCCGGTCTGGGTGGCGGCTCCAGCGACGCGGGCGCCGCGCTGCGGCTACTGCGCGACGCCCTGGCGCCGGGCCTCTCCGACGCCGACCTCGAAGCCGTCGCCGGGAGCCTCGGCGCCGGCGGCGCGGCCTGCCTGTGGGGCGCGCCGGTCATCGCCCAGGGACGGGGAGAGCGCCTGTCGCCCGCGCCGGTCCTGCCGGCGCTCAACGCCGTGCTGGTCAATCCCTTGATCCCGTCGCCGACCGGGGCGGTCTATCGCGCCTATGACGCCGCCGTGGCGGCGCAGGGCGAGGCCATGCCGCCGCTGCTCGACGGGCTGGAGAGCGTCGAGGAGGTCAGCGCCTGGCTGGCCGGCTATACCCGCAACGACCTGCAGGCGCCCGCCGTCGCTCTGGAGCCGCGCATCGGCCAGGTGCTGGACCTGTTGGCCGACGAGCCCGAGACCCTGCTGGCCAGGATGTCCGGTTCTGGCGCCACCTGTTTCGCGCTGTGCGCTGGCGACATCGAAGCCGAAGGCCTGGCCGAGCGCATCGAACAGATGCGGCCCGACTGGTGGGTCAAGCGCTGCCGCCTCGGCGGGCCGTTCTAGGCTGGGGACATGCGCTTGCGCGTGTCCCCAAAAGCCGCCTTGCCTTTGATGGGGACACGCACAAGTGCATGTCCCCAGCCGGCCGCCCGAAGCGTACCCATCCACAGAAAAAGGCCCGGAAGCCAAAGCTTCCGGGCCCTTCTTCTGTCTTCCGAACCTCAGCCTTAGCTGTGGTAGGCGCGTTCGCCGTGCTCGGAGATGTCCAGGCCTTCTTCCTCGGCGTCCGGCGAAGCGCGGATGCCCATGATCAGCTTGATGATCAGGAAGACGATGATCGAGGCGACCAGCGACCAGACGACGGTGACGCCGACGGCCTTCAGTTGCGACATCATCTGGGTTCCCAGGCTGTAAACCGCGTTGTCGCAGGTCGAGATGTCGCCGTCCTTGGCGCAGGTGGTGTAATCGACCACGCCGGCGCCGCCCCAGGCGGGGTTGACCAGCAGGCCGGTAGCCAGGGCGCCGACGATGCCGCCGATGCCGTGGATGCCGAAGGCGTCCAGGCTGTCGTCATACTTGAAGGCGTTCTTCACGACCGAGCAGAAGAAGATGCAGATCGGCGAGACGACTAGGCCCAGGACGATGGCGCCCATCGGGCCGGCGAAACCGGCGGCGGGCGTGACAGCGACCAGGCCGGCCACCAGACCCGAAGCCAGGCCCAGGGCCGACGGCTTCTTCTTGGTGACCCACTCGACGACGATCCAGGACAGACCGGCGGCGGCGGTGGCGACGAAGGTGTTGATCATGGCCAGCGAGGCGTAGCCGTTGGCTTCCAGGTTCGAACCGGCGTTGAAGCCGAACCAACCCACCCACAGCAGACCGGCGCCCACGAGGGTCAGGGTCAGGGAGTGCGGCGGCATCGGTTCCTTGCCGTAGCCCTGGCGCTTGCCCAGGATCAGGGCGCCGACCAGAGCGGCCATGCCGGCATTGATGTGCACCACGGTGCCGCCGGCGAAGTCCAGAGCGCCGAAGCCCCAGCTCAGTCCCGCCTTGATCGGGTCGGTCGGGTGCAGGGCGATGGCGTCAGGACCCGGCCACCACCAGACCATGTGGGCGATCGGGTAGTAGGAGAGCAGCGGCCACAGGACGGCGAACACCACCATGGCCGAGAACTTGAAGCGCTCGACCAGCGACCCGACGACCAGGGCGGCGGTGATCGCGGCGAAGGTCGACTGGAAGACGATGTAGGTAAACTCGGGGATCACGACGCCGGTCGAGAAGGTGGCGACCACGCTCGACGGGGTCACGCCCTTCAGGAACAGGCGATCAAGACCACCGACGAACAGGTCCCACGAACCGCCGCTGGTGAAGGCGAAGCTGTAGCCCCAGAACACCCAGGCCAGGATGCCGATGATGCCGACGGTCGAGACCTGCATCATGGTCGACAGCATGTTCTTCGAGCGGACCAGGCCGCCGTAGAACAGGGCCAGGCCCGGAATGATCATCAGCAGGACGAGCAGGGACGAGACGAGCATCCAGGCGTTGTCGCCCTTGTCCATCTTGTCGGTGATGGTCGCGGCGGCGGCGGGAGCCGGAGCGGCGACTGGCGCGGCGACCGGAGCCGGCGTGGCCTCGGCGGGCGCGGCGGCGGCCGGCGCGGCCTCCTGAGCGAAGGCGACGGCCCCTAGCGGAGCCCCCGCCAAGGTCGCGGCGAGCAACAGCCCGGCCAGCGGTTTGCCAAAAAGCATCTTTGTGATTTTCATCGTTGGTATCCCCTTTTCCCCGATGATTTACAGAGCGGCCGGGCCGGTTTCACCGGTCCGGATGCGAACAGCTTCCTCGACATTGAGGACGAAGATCTTGCCATCGCCGATCTTGCCCGTGGCCGCCGCGGCCTTCACGGCCTCGACCGCCTTGGCCGCCGAAGCGTCGTCTACGACGGCTTCCAGCTTCACCTTGGGCACGAAGTTCACTTGATATTCGGCGCCGCGATAGATCTCGGTTTGGCCCTTCTGACGTCCGTAGCCCTTGACCTCGGACACCGTCAGGCCCTCGACGCCGGCGGCGACTAGCGCCTCCCGGACCTCGTCGAGCTTGAAGGGTTTGACGATCGCTATGATCAGTTTCATCCGCCTTGCTCCGACCCGCCGACTTCGCGGGTTCCCCTTGAATTGGTTTTAGAGCGCGTTGCTCACTTGCACCGCGACGAAGGCTCCTAGGAGCCGCCATCGTTTTCCCCGGCCGATGCACGCTATCGGTCGCGCTTCCGACATCACCGTCGCGCGGTAGGGTTTTGGAAACGAAAGGAGGGCGGCGCCCGAAAATTAGGCGCCGAGAGCGCGGGACGCTTGCAAAGGTGGCGTTTCGGCCGGCGATCCGGCCTCCGATCGAAGCTGTCGCGTTACCCATACAATCGGCGGCTTCAAACCAAATCCCGTCGAGCCCACCGAGCCCGCAGATCACGAGCCCGTGACGGGCGCAACGGAAGGTGGGGCTGGAACGCTGTTCAGGCTGGATTTCCCAGAAGGACGAGCCCGATGTTTATACGTCTTGCTACCGCCACCGCCGCCCTGGCGCTGATGTCCGGTGTTGCCGTGGCCCAGTCCACCTCGCCCCAAGCCATACCGGTCAATCCCGATTCGACCGCAGCCGCCCCGGCCGACCAGACCATGCCCGCCGCCGATCCCTCGGCCGCCACCATGACGCCGACCGATCCGACCGCCACCACCGCGCCCGCCGCGACGGGCATGGCGAGCGACACCGCCGGCCGCGTCTCGTCCATGCCGGCCGAGCAACAGGCGACGCTGAAGGCCGGCGACGCCAACGTCACCTCCAACCCGCCGGTGGCCGACACGCCCGAGAACCGCAAGCTCTACGGCAAGCCGATGTCGAACGCCGGCAAGCGCTCGGCCGCCAAGGGCAACTAGGCCTTTCGAGGGTCTCGAACTCAGCTTGAAGCGAAAGTCGGCGGGCCCTAAGGTCCGCCGACTTTTTTCTGGCCCAGATTCCAGGCGCGTTCGGACCTCATGCCCGCTGAAAAACCCCAAGAAAAGCCCAGGTCTTTCCAAAGCCTGATCCTCACGCTCCATGACTATTGGAGCGCCCAGGGCTGCGTGATCCTGCAACCGCACGACGTCGAGGTGGGCGCCGGCACCCTTCACCCCGCCACAGTCCTGCGCGCCCTCGGTCCCAAGCCGTGGAACGCGGCCTATGTGCAGCCCTCACGGCGTCCGGGCGATGGCCGCTATGGCGAAAACCCCAACCGCCTGCAGCACTATTACCAGTACCAGGTGATCCTCAAGCCCAACCCGCCGAACATGCAGGACCTGTATCTCGGTTCGCTTGAGGCCATCGGCCTCGACCTGCGCATCCACGATATCCGCTTCGTCGAGGACGACTGGGAAAATCCCACCGTCGGGGCCTGGGGCCTGGGCTGGGAAGTCTGGTGCGACGGCATGGAGGTCAGCCAGTACACCTACTTCCAGCAGGTGGGCGGCCTGGACGTCTCGCCGGTGGCCGGTGAGCTGACCTATGGCCTGGAGCGCCTGGCCATGTACGTATTCGGCGTCGACAACGTCTATGACCTGCCGTTCAACGACCCCAACGCGCCCCTGGGTCACCTGACCTATGGCGACGTGTTCCTGGAGAACGAGCGCCAGCAGTCGGAAGCCAATTTCCACGGCTATGACGTGGCGGTGCTCAAGTCGCAGTTCGAGCAGATGGAACAGCAGGCGCCGCTGATGCTGGCCCGCTCCTATCAGGGCAAGTCCCTGGTGCTGCCCGCCTATGACATGGTCCTCAAGGCCAGCCACCTTTTCAACCTGATGAACGCCCGCGGCGCGATCGCCGTCGCCGAGCGCGCCTCCTACATCGGCCGCATCCGCGACCTCTGTAAGATGTGCGCCAGCGCCTGGGTCGAGCAGCAGGAAGCCGCGTAGTCCGATGCCCCAACTCCTTCTCGAACTGTTCTCCGAAGAGATCCCCGCCCGCATGCAGACGCAGGCGGCCCGTGACCTGGAGCGGATGGCGCGCGAGCATCTGGCCGCCGCCGGCTTTTTACCGGAGGCCCTGAAGACCTTCGCCGGCCCCCGCCGCCTGACCCTGGTGGTCGAGGGCCTGCCAATCGCCCAGGCCGACCGCAAGGAAGAGCTGAAGGGCCCCCGCGTCGGCGCTCCGCCCCAGGCCCTGGAAGGCTTCCTGCGCAAGGCGGGCCTGACCCAGGACCAATTGGTGGAGCGCGACGGCGTCTGGATGGCCTTCCTCGAGAAGACCGGCCGCCCGACCCCCGACATCGTCGCCGAGATGGTGGAAGCGATCGTCCGCGGCTTTGCCTGGCCAAAGTCGATGACCTGGGGCAGCGGCAAGCTGCGCTGGGTGCGACCGTTGAAGCGCATCCTGTGCGTCTTCGATCGCGAGATCGTGCCGTTCGCCATCGAGGGTATCGAGAGCGGCGACATCACCGAGGGGCACCGCTTCATGCGCGTTGGCCAAGGCTGGGGCGGCCAGCCGTTCAAGGTTCGCGACTTCGACGAATACGCCAAAGGCTTGCTGGACCACTTCGTCGTGCTCGACGTCGAGGAGCGCAAGGCGCGCATCCTGGAAGGCTGCAAGACGCTCTGCTTCGCGCGTAATCTCGAACTGGTCGAAGACCAGGGACTTCTGGAAGAAGTCGCCGGCCTGGCCGAATGGCCGACCCCGGTGCTGGGCGACATGGACCCTGTGTTCCTCGACCTGCCGGCCGAGGTGATCCGCACCTCGATGCGCACCCACCAGAAGTATTTCGCGGTCCGCAAGCCGGGCGGGGAGGGGCTAGCCCCGCACTTCATCACCATCGCCAATGTCCAGGCCGCCGAGGGCGGCAAGGTGATCGCCGAAGGCAACGCCAAGGTGCTGTCCTCGCGGCTGTCGGACGCCCGGTTCTTCTGGGACGAGGACGTCAAGGTCGGCTTCGCGCCTTGGCTGGAGAAGCTGAACGGCGTGACCTTCCACGCCAAGCTGGGGACCATGGCCGAACGCGTCGAGCGCATCGTCGCCCTGGCCCGCGAGATCGCGCCCCTGGTCGGCGCCGATCCGGACAAGGCCGCGGAAGCCGCGCGCCTGGCCAAGGCCGACCTGACCTCGCAGATGGTCGGCGAGTTCCCCGAACTGCAGGGCCTGATGGGCGGCTACTATGCCCGCGCCGCCGGGATGGACGGTGAGATCGCCGACGCCATCCGCGACCACTACAAGCCGCAAGGCCCCTCCGACGCCGTCCCGACCGCGCCGCTGAGCGTGGCCGTGGCGCTGGCCGACAAGCTGGACACGCTGGTCGGCTTCTTCGCCATCGACGAGAAGCCGACGGGAAGCAAAGACCCATATGCACTGCGTCGGGCAGCTCTCGGCGTAATACGTCTATTGCAGGCGGTAAACGCCCGCATTGCACTTAACCATGTATGGCAATTTTCTCAGCGCGAATTGGTTTTGCAGATGGTTTCTGCAAGCCGGGTTTTCCTAACATCGGAAAATTCGGTAACCACCAGAACAAGTGAAGTGGTGATCGGCGGTCCACGTAGAGCTTCCTACCTAATAATCGGTGATGTGTTCTTCATCGAGAGGGAGCGCAATTCTGAAAGGCCTGACCACGCCGCTTTCGCGCGGAAAGGCGTCGCGGAAGCCATCAAATCGCATCCGTACGCTTGGGTACTATTCGAGGATGCAGCAAACAAGGTTGAGCTTGCACGGATAGTCTCAAAGCATGATAAATTCGGTAGTTTTGAATACGGAATAGATGCTCGCGCGGCCCTCAATTTCTTCTTCGCCGACCGCCTGAAGGTCACCCTCAAGGATCAGGGTAAGCGACACGATCTCGTCGACGCGGTGTTCGCGCTCGGCGACGACGACCTGGTGCGCATCGTGGCCCGCGTCGAGGCCCTGGATGGCTTCCTCAAGACCGAGGACGGCAAGAACCTTCTGGCCGGCGAGAAGCGGGCCCGACAACTGCTCCAGGCCGAGGAAAAGAAGGGCCCCTTACCTGCGGGTCCGGCCGTGGCCATGTCCGGCGCGACCTCGGAAGAGGCCGGCCTGATCACGGCAATTTCCCTTGCGGAACCGGCGGTGGCGCGTGCATTGCACAATGAAGATTTCGCAGGTGCGATGCGTGCCCTGTCGGGACTGCGCGCGCCCGTGGACGCCTTCTTCGAGAAGGTGTTGGTGAACTCTGAGGTCGCGGCGGAACGTGAGAACCGTCTACGGCTTCTGGCGCAGGTGCGTGATGCGATGGGTCGCGTCGCGGACTTCTCTCTGGTGACGGGTTAGGAGACCTCAAGGATGCCGACCGATACGCTGACCAAGTCGCGCTGGGTCTATTCCTTTGGCGGGGGCGGCGCCGACGGCGACGCGTCCATGAAGAACCTGCTGGGCGGGAAGGGGGCCAATCTCGCCGAGATGTCCTCCCTGGGCTTGCCCGTGCCCCCCGGCTTCACCATCACCACCGAAGCCTGCGTCCACTACTATTCCAACGACAAGGCCTATCCCGAAGGCCTGAAGGAACAGGTCGTGGCGGGCCTGGCCAAGGTCGAGGCGATCACCGGCAAGGTGTTCGGCGACGCCGCCAACCCGCTGCTGGTCTCGGTGCGCTCGGGCGCCCGGGCCTCCATGCCCGGCATGATGGACACGGTCCTGAACCTCGGCCTCAACGACCAGACCGTGGAGGGCCTGGCCAAGCTGGCTGGTGACCGCCGCTTCGCCTTCGACAGCTATCGTCGCTTCATCCAGATGTACTCGGCCGTGGTGCTGGATCTGGACCACCACATGTTCGAGGACATCCTCGACGAACAGAAGGAGCGCCTCGACGTCAGCGTCGACACCGCGCTCTCCGCCGAGGACTGGGAGAAGGTCGTCAGCGCCTACAAGGCCGCCGTCGAGCGTGAGCTGGGCCATCCCTTCCCACAGGATCCGCAGGCCCAGCTCTGGGGCGCGATCAGCGCGGTGTTCGCCAGCTGGATGAACGACCGGGCCAAGTTCTATCGCCGCATGCACGACATCCCCGAGGCCTGGGGCACCGCCGTCAACATCCAGTCGATGGTGTTCGGCAATATGGGCGAGACCTCGGCCACCGGCGTCGCCTTCACCCGCAACCCGTCGACCGGCGAGGCCCGGCTCTATGGCGAGTTCCTGATCAACGCCCAGGGCGAGGACGTCGTCGCCGGCATCCGCACGCCCCAGTCGCTGACGAAGATCGGCCGCGAGGAGATGGGCGAGACCGCCCCCTCGATGGAAGAGGCCATGCCGGTCGTCTTCGCCGAATTTGTCGAGGTCGTGGGCCGGCTGGAAAGCCACTACCGCGACATGCAGGATATCGAGTTCACCGTCGAACGCGGCCAACTGTGGATGCTCCAGACCCGCAGCGGCAAGCGCACCGCCAAGGCCGCGCTGCGGATGGCGGTCGAGATGGTCGGCGAAGGGCTGATCGACGAGAAGACCGCGATCCTGCGGATCGATCCGATGGCGCTCGACCAGTTGCTTCACCCCACGCTCGATCCCACGGCGGCGCGCGATGTGCTCACCAAAGGCCTGCCCGCATCGCCCGGCGCAGCTTCGGGCGCGATCGTGCTCGCTGCCGATACCGCCGAGGAAGC
>JACMOF010000211.1 GCA_014378155.1 Caulobacter sp.
CCTTTCCGTTCTTCCGGTCTCATTCCCGGTGAAGGAAATGGTCGGAGCGACAGGATTTGAACCTGCGACCCCTTGACCCCCAGTCAAGTGCGCTACCAGGCTGCGCCACGCTCCGACACGGAAGGAGCGCCCTTATAGGTGCGAGCCTTGCCGGGGGCAATGAGTTTCCTGAGCGATTTTCGGCACGGCTCAGAGGCCCCGCAAAAGCCCGTCCAGCCGGGCTTTGACGGCCGTCAGATCGCCGAGCGCCAGCGTCAGCCGATCGCGCCGGTCGTCACCCAGCTTGGCCGGCGGCAGGGAATCGACGGGCAGGTCAACGAGGAGCTCGAGCGAGGCCGAGCTGTTGTCGTCCAGGCCAGCGGCGACCACGTGGGTGATCCCCTGGTCGCGATGCAGCTTCTGCACGCCCTTGATGGTGTAGCCCTCGGCGTGCAGCAGGGCGCGGACGCCGCTCAGCACGGCGATGTCCTGCGGGCGGTAGAACCGCCGCCCGCCGGCCCGCTTCATCGGGCGAATGAACGAGAACTTGGTTTCCCAGAAGCGTAGCACGTGCTGCGGCACGCCAAGCTCTTCAGCGGCCTCGGAAATCGTGCGGAAGGCGTTGGGCCCCTTCGCCACCGCATCAAATCCCTAGCCGCCGAGGGCGCGGTCGATTCGCGCCTTCATGACTTGCGAGGCCCGGAAACCGATCACCCGGCGGGGCTCGATCTCGGCGGGCTCTCCGGTCTTGGGATTGCGGCCCATCCGGGCGCGCTTGTCGCGAACCTGGAAGACGCCAAATCCGGATAGCTTGACGGTTTCCGCCCGTTCCAGCGCTTCCGCGACTAGATCGAGGGTCCGTTCGACCAGACCGGCGCAATCCTGCCGCGTCAGACCGACTTCCTCATGGACCGCCTCGCAGAGGTCGGCCCGGGTCAATGTCGCGCCTTTCATGACGCCCCCTTACGCTGGATTGACAAACCCCAGAGCCTGCACACGAAACCGGGATCGAGCCCCGTTCGTGCGACACGCTCTCATCAACTCAAGCCTGCATGCCGTGATTATCGCATGGAGTCAAAGGCTGAGCGCCAGGACTTCAGGCGATGAGCCAAGCTGACCCCAGAAAACAGCCAAGCTTGGCCATAAAGGGCGCAAGCTCTTGCTCAAAGACGAATGACGCAGGCGCCCCAGGTCAGGCCGCCGCCCATCGCCTCAAGCAGCAAAAGCTGACCCGGCTTGATGCGGCCGTCGGCGATTCCCTGGGCGAAGGCTAAGGGAATCGAGGCCGCCGAGGTGTTGGCGTGCAGGGCCACGGTGGAGATCACCTTGTCCTCGTCAATGCCCACGCGGTGGGCGACGCCGGCCAGGATGCGCTGGTTGGCCTGATGCGGAATGAACCAGTCGACTTCGGGGATTGTCACGCCGGCCACCTCGGCGGCCGCGTGGATCGCCTCGGAGATGTTGATCACCGCGTGCTTGAACACCTGGTTGCCCAGCATCCGCAGCTTGCCGACCGTGCCGGTGGTCGAGGGGCCGCCGTCGACATAGAGCAGGTCCTGCTTGGTCCCATCCGCCCGTAGGGCAAAGCCCAGCAGGCCCTGGTCGGCCGTGGTCCCCTGCCCTTCGCGCGGCTCCAGAACCACCGCGCCGGCCCCGTCGCCGAACAGCACGCAGGTGCCGCGGTCGGTCCAGTCCATCAGCCGGGTCATGGCTTCGGCCCCGATCACCAGCGCGCATTTGGCGTGGCCACGCGCCACGAAGCCGTCGGCGACGCTGAGCGCATAGACGAAGCCCGAGCACACCGCCTGGATGTCGAAGGCGATGCCGACCGGCGCGCACAGCTTGCGCTGGACGATGGTGGCGACGGCCGGAAAGGTCATGTCCGGCGTGGTCGTGGCGACGATGATCAGATCGACGTCAGCGGCGGTCTTGCCGGCCTTCTCCAGCGCCTGCTGGGCGGCGCGGAAGGCCAGGTCAGACACCGGCTGGTCGTCGGCCACCTTGTGGCGCTGGCGGATGCCGGTGCGCTCGACGATCCATTGGTCGCTGGTGTCGACCGTCTCGGCCAGCTGGCTATTTGTGACCACATTGTCAGGCAGATAGGCCCCGTCGCCGGTCACGGCGCTACGCATCACGCTCACTCGGAAGCTCCCTGGACTTGCGCGCCCGGAGCGCCTTCAGCTTTGGTTTCCGCGCCAGGCTTGAGGCCGCTTTCGGTCAGGCGCTTCAGGTTGCGGTCAATCTCGGCCGTGAAGTCGCTGCGGGCCAGGTCCACCGCCACCCGGATGGCCGAGGCGAAGCCGGTGGCGTCGGCCCCGCCGTGGCTCTTGACCACGATGCCGTTGAGGCCCAGCAGCGGGCCGCCGTTGACGCGGCCTGGATCGAGGCGCTGGCGCATCTTCTTCAAGGCGCTCGAAGCGATCAGCGCCCCAAGCATGGCCAGCGGTCCGGAGGTCAGGGTCGATTTGATCTCGGCGGAGAAGAACCGCGCCAGGCCCTCGGCGGTCTAGAGGGCGACATTGCGGGTGAAGCCGTCGGTGACGACCACGTCGACCGTGCCCTTGGCGATGTCTGTGCCCTCAACGAAGCCGCGATAGTCGAAGTCCAGCGTGGTCTGCTTGAGGATGGCGTGCGCCTCGCGCACCTCCTCATGGCCCTTCTGGTCCTCGGACCCCACATTCAGCAGGCCGACGGTCGGCCGCTCCGAACCGTGAACCGCGTGGTGGAAGGCCGCGCCCATGATCGCGAACTCAACCAGCTGGGCGGCGTCGCTTTCGACATTGGCGCCGACGTCCAGCACCGCCGAGACGCCGTTCATGGTCGGCCAGCTGGCGACGATGGCCGGGCGCTC
>JACMOF010000212.1 GCA_014378155.1 Caulobacter sp.
CAGCGCTTCAAGCCGATCCGCCGGTCGATCTTCAGGCCCGCGCCCATCAGCGAGACGATGACCACGATCTCGGTCATGCGTTCGGTCAGGGTGGAAAAGCGCAATGGATCGGAGCGGAACGGCACGCCGCCGCCGTGGAACACCGCGACCCCGATCAGGACACAAAGAATGGCCAGCGACAGCGGCAGGCGGCTAAGCGCCATCGGCAGCCAGGCGACCAGCAGCACCACAACGCCCAGGCCCAGCAGGAATAGCAGATAAGGATCGAACATCCCGTCCCTAACGCATGGAAGCTCGTGACGACCTTGTCTCACCGCAGAACAAATTGTCCAGCTTGTGCGTTAAGGCGCCAAGGGAGCGCCCATGGACAAGCTTTTCGCCAAATTCGCCAACGCCACCGCCAAGATCACCGGCAGCCCGCCCGCCTTTCTGATCTGCGTGCTGATGGTGCTGGTCTGGGCCGCCAGCGGACCGCTTTTCAAGTTTTCCGAGACTTGGCAGCTGGTGATCAACACCGGCACGACCATCATCACCTTCCTGATGGTGTTCCTGATCCAGAACACCCAGAACCGCGACGGAGCTGCCGTTCAGACCAAGCTTGACGAACTGATCCTGACCTCAGCCGCAGAGAACAAGTTCATGGGCATCGAGAAGCTGACCGACAAGGAGCTGGAGGCCATGCACGCCCGCTGCACCGAGCATGCGGAGATGGCCCAGTTGCGCTTGGGCAAGATTGGCGAAGAACGTGAGAAGCGGACCGAGTCCAAGGCCTCGCCGCGTATCAAGCGCAGTCCGGCCAAGCGCCCGCCGGCCAAGGACGCGCCAGCGCGCCGGGTGAAGACCTCTTAAACAATGTTCATTTTGGCGAATGCCGAGAGGCTACTTCTTCTCCAGCAGCAGCGTGCCCTGCTTCTTGACCTGACCGGTGATCTTGCTGGCGATCATGCCCAGCAGGCCGGGCAGGACGATGTCCATCCGCACCGATTGCTCCATCACGAACAGCGCGCCCGAGATGGTCTGACCCATGGCCAGGGCCGAGAAGTTCAGGGTGTCGCCGTCCCAGGTCTTCCGAACGTCCTTCAGCGCGCCGCCCGCCTGGCCGATCAACTGTCCAAACCCCTCCTCGATGCGGCGACGCGCCTCGGCGGCGCCGAGCTGATGGGGAATGGTGATGGTGATCGGCTTGCTCATTCGTCGGGCTCTCGTTCGGCAGGGCTAACGCCCAGAAGCGACATATGGGTGCGAAAACCGTCTTCGGCCACGTCCGGATCTGACGCAGCGGGCGGCGATGGTCACGGTGTCCACGGAGAACGCCATGACCGACATCCCCATGCCCAGCCTTTTCCAGCCCCAGACCCGTCCGGTACACTTCACTCGCCCGGGCCGTCCCGGCGGCGTCGTGGGCGCGCTGAACTATGCCGGCGTGCTGCTGGTGTGGGTCGTGCTGTTCGTATGGGATCCCCGGTTGGCCATGCAGGTGCTTCGCGAGCGCCGCGCCGACTCGCCGATCCCGCGCCGGATCGGTTGAAGAGTCTCGCCAAACTGGCTTATCGATGAGCCATGCAGCGCACCGTCTCGATCGTCCCTGTCAGCCACCGCCTGAAGGCGCCGTTCCGCATTTCGCGCGGGGTCAAGACCGCCGCCGAGACGGTGGTGGTCGAGGTCGTCGAAGGGGATCTGATCGGGCGCGGCGAGTGCGTTCCCTATGCCCGTTACGACGAAACGGTCGAGAGCGTCATCGCCGAACTGCAGCCACCCGTCCAGGCCCTGCGGGATGGCGCCGCGCCGCATGAGGCCCTTGCGCTGCTGACGCCCGGCGCGGCCCGCAACGCCCTGGACTGCGCGCTCTGGGACTTGCGAGCCAAACGCGAGGGGCTGAGCGTCGAGGCCTTGACCGCCCTGCGTGTGCCCGACCGCCTGATCACCGCCGTGACCATCAGCCTGGACACCGTCGAGGCCATGGGCGCGGCCGCCCTGGTGGTGGCAAGCGCGCCGCTGATCAAGGTCAAGCTGTCGGCCGACGACCCCGCCGCGCGGTTGCTGGCCGTGGCGCGGGCCGCCCCGCACGCCCGCCTGATCGTCGACCCCAATGAAGGCTGGGATTTCGCCACGCTCGACGGGCTCAAACCCATCCTGTCGGACCTGAATATCGCCCTGGTCGAGCAACCGCTTCCGGCCGGGGAAGACATGGCGTTGGAGGGCTATGATCCGCCCTATCCGATCTGCGCCGACGAGTCGGTGCATACCGCCGAGGACTTGGCGGCTCTGAAGGGTCGCTATGGCGCCGTGAACCTCAAGCTCGACAAGGCTGGCGGACTGACCGAGGGGCTGCTGATGCTGGAGGAGGCCCGCAACCACGGCTTCACCCTGATGGTTGGCTGCATGGTGGCCTCGTCCCTGGCGATCGCGCCGGCGCTGCATCTGGCGGGGTCCTGCGCCTTCGCGGATCTCGATGGACCCTGGTGGCTGGCGGAGGATTATCCCGGCGGCGCGCGAGTGGCCGACGGGTGGTTGACGCGACCGGCGGAAGGCTTCTGGGGCGACGGCGTGACAGCGGCGGGGCTGTGGCTTTGACCCTCGACCCGCTCCCCTCCGGGAGAGGGAGGGGTCCAAGCGAAGCTTGGGAGGGTGAGGGGTTTAGACGTCCGCGCTGGGATCGCCGACCTGTCGCAGGTGGATGCGATCGAGGTCTACGACTGCTTCACCGCCACGCAATACATGGCCATCGACCACCTCGGCTTGACCGCGCCGGGCGAGAGCTGGAAGGCGATCGAGGACGGCTCCATAACCATGCGCGGCCGCCTGCCGATCAACCCGTCGGGCGGCGGCTCGACCACGACAACGGTGAGCCTGTTGGTGGGGGTGTAGATTCTCCCCTCAGAGGGGGAAGGATCTTCCTTACGCCGCCAGACGTAGCTACCATCAATTTGAAAGTTCAATCGTGCCTCTGCTCACCCTCTTCCTGATCAACGCCGCCGTCTCCGCCGCCGCTTTCCTCGGCCTGTGGCTGATTGGCCTGCGGCTCAAGGACGTCAGTTTCGTCGACGCCTGGTGGGGCGTGGGCATGGCGCTGATCGCCTGGAGCACGCTGGCCCAGGTCGGCGTGACGCCGCACGGGGCGCTCCTGACCGGCCTGTGCACCCTGTGGGCCGTGCGCCTGGGTGGCTATCTACTGTGGCGCTGGCGTAAGCAGGGACCAGACCGCCGCTACGTGACCATGATGCACCATGCCGAGACCGTGCGGGGCTGGAGCTTCGCCAAGGCCTCGCTGCTGATCGTGTTTTCGCTGCAATATCTGCTGCAGTTCGTCGTGGCCCTTCCGGTGCAACTGGGTCAACTCAGCCCTTCGCCGCTCGGCCCCCTGGCCATCGCCGGCGCGGTGCTGGCGGTGGTGGGCATCGGCTTCGAGAGCCTGGGCGACTGGCAGTTGCTGCGCTTCAAGGGCGACCCGGCCAACGCGGGCAAGGTGCTGGACACCGGCCTGTGGCGCTACACCCGACACCCCAACTATTTCGGCGACGCCTGCGTCTGGTGGGGCCTCTACCTCGTCGCCGCCGAAACGGGGCTGGGGGCGTGGTCGCTGCCGGGCCCGATCCTGATCACCGTGCTGCTGACCCGGTGGAGCGGCGTGCCGACCGTCGAGGGGCGCATGCGCCGCAAGCGGCCGGACTACGAGGCCTATGTGGCGCGGACGTCTGGCTTCGTGCCGTGGTTTCCGAAGAGGGGGTCACGCTAAAACCCTCTCCCAAAGGGAGAGGGAGGGGCCTAAGCGAAGCTTGGGAGCGTGAGGGGTTTAGATGCCGGACGGCGTGCCGGCAGGGCTTCGGTCAGAATACGGGGAAGGGCGTAACCCCTCACCCTCCCATCGCTGCGCGACTGGCCCGTGCCTCTCCCTTTGGGAGAATGTTCAGGCTAGCGCGCCCCGCCCAGACCGCGTGCGTGCCGCTGCTGATCTTGTGCGGCAAGGCGATGCGGCACGCGGGCGTCATCGTCTTGGCGTCGACGATCAGGCACTCCGAAGCCCCCCGATTCTCGTCGATGATGAAGCTGACCAGATAGCCGTCATCCTCGCTCGTCGCCCCGACGCGCGGCGCGAACGGGGCCTCGCTGGCGTAGCGGCCGGGGCCCAGCGCCAGTGACCAGCTCTCGCCCGTCTCGAGGTCGTGCTTGACGAAGCCGTTGAACAGGAACCAGCCCGGCTTGGCGGTCGTGGAATAGGCGTAGCGATAGGGCCGGCCGGCATAGGCCTGATTAAACATCCCAAACTCCAGGATCCGCTCGTCCAGGTGACCTTCGGTGGTCTCGCCGGTGGCCAGGTTGAAGCGCCAGCGGTGCAGCTTGGGTCGGAAGCTGTGCTCGTCGAGATAGGCCATCAGGTGGCCATGACCCTCTGGCGCGTCCTCCAGCGGGCGCGGTGTCGGGTTCTCCTGGAAATAGCCGTCGAGCACGATCTCGTCGCCGTCCTCATAGGCGTTCAGCCAATGCAGCACATAGGTCGGGGCGGCCTCGAACCAGCGAACCGCGCCGCCGTGACGGGGTACGATGCCGAACCGTGACGGCAGGCCCTTGTGCAGGCGCACCGCGTGGATGTCGCGCTCCAGCAGATTGGCGTCCCAGAACACCGGCAGGTCGTTGAGGATCGAATAGTTCGCCGTGAACGCCATGTCGTGCGGCAGGCGCGGACCGGGCAGGTCAATGGTCTGGTAGACGGTGCGCTTGCCGTTCGCGTCGACCACCCCGTAATGCATGTAGGGCGGGTGCTTGGAATAGTTGAAGAACAATAGCTCGCCTGTCGCCTCGTCGACCTTGGCATGGGCCGAGACGCCGTCCAGCGGGGCCCAGCCGGCGACGCCCAGATTCTCCAGGGTCAGGGGGTCCAGGCGATAGGCCTCGCCGCACTGGTAGAAGGTGGCGATGGCCTCGCCCCCGTGCACGACGATGTCGGTGCTGGCGGTGTCCTTCAGGCCGCCGTGGGCGCCAAAACCAGGGCGCTTCGACGTGCCAGGTCCATCGGCCAGCCCGCCCCAGAGACTCTCGCCGGCTTCCTGCTCGGCCTCGAAGCCGCGGGTGCGGATGAAGCGGTTGCGATAGCGCGCCTGGCCGTTCTGGAACTCGATCTGGTGAACCATGCCGTCGCCGTCGAACGGGTGGTAACGGCCCAGCGGCTGGTGCACGGGGTTTTCGGTGTTGCGCAGGTAGACACCGTCCAGGTCGGTCGGGATCGCGCCCTCCAGAACCTCCAGCTCGACCGCATCGACCTCCTCGTGCAGCGGCGTCCAGGCGCCGGTCATGTAGGGGTGGTTGGTTTGCTGCAGCGACGTGCGCACCGGGGGCTGGCGGTCGACTTTCATGGTGGGTTCCTGGCCTCCGAGCGTCGTGTCGCGCCTTGGTTGCAGCCTATAAAGGTCAGTCTTGCTGTGCAAGCGACGGAAAGCGCACGAGAGATGACCGACGCCGTTCTTTCTCCACGCAAAGTGGTTTAGCGGGTACACGCTGTTCATCGTGTGAGAGTCATATGCCGGTCGATACGCCACCCGCCGTCGAGCAAGTCGTCGTCACGGCGGCCCGCCTGCCGCCATCCGCCGCCGACGCCGCGTTCTCAATCGTTCACCTCGGCGAAGCCGATCTGGCCAGGAGCCAGCGGGTCGATGAGGCGGTCAGCCAGACACCAGGCGTCTCGCTGTTCCGGCGCACATCCAGCCTGTCGGCCAATCCGACCACCCAGGGCGTCAGCCTGCGGGCCATCGCGCCGTCGGGCGCGGGGCGGACTTTGGTCACCCTGGACGGCGTGCCGCTGAATGACCCGTTCGGTGGCTGGGTAATCTGGTCGCAGCTGGCGCCGGAGTCGCTGGCCGGGATCGACATCGTGCGCGGGGCCGGGGCGGGACCTTACGGAGCCGGCGCCTTGACCGGCGTGATCGCGCTGCGCGAACGCGACAGCGGGACCGCCGGCGACGTCTCGGTGGGAAACCTGGGCAGCCAGCGCGCCTCGGCGGCGGCGGTCTCGACCCTGGGGCGGTTCGAATTCTTTGGCGGGGCTTCCTATGACAAGTCGGACGGCTACGTCCCGGTGCGCGGCAAGGCCCAGGGGGCAGCCGACACACGCACCGACCTGGAGGCCAAGAGCATCGCCGGCCGTGTCGACATGGCCACCGTCCTGGGCATTCTGTCGCTGCGCGGCGGGTTCTTCGAGGAGGATCGCGGGGCGGGCCTGGCGGGCGCGCGGGCCAACGCCTCGGGCAATGTGCTCAGCGCCACCCTGGCCAAGGCTCCGCGCGGCCAAGCCCTGGGCTGGCGGCTGCAGGCCTGGCGGCGCACCAGCGACCTGTTCAACACCTCGGTCGCCGTGGCGGCCAATCGCGCGACCACCACGCCGGCCAACAGCCAGGACAAGACCCCGGCCACCGGCTGGGGCCTGAACGGCGCGCTGCGTCGCAAGGTCGGCGGACTGGAATGGGAGCTCGGCGCCGACGGACGCCTGAACGACGGCGAGGAGCGCGAGCGCTATAGCTTCTCCAACGGCGCCTATACCCGCAATCGCGTGACCGGTGGCAAGACCTCGGTGGTCGGGGCCTATGGCGACGGCTCGTGGTCGGGCGGCCCCTGGCTGGTGGCGGGCGGGCTGCGGCTGGACCATTGGGAGACCACCGACGGCTTCCGGATCGAGCGCAACAGCCTGACCGGCGCCGTGCTGCTCGACCAGCATCCCGCCGACCGCGATGGCGAGGTGGTCAGCGGTCGCCTGGGCGTGACGCGCCAGATCGGCGACGAGACCGTGGCCCGCCTGGCGGCCTACACGGGCTTTCGGCCCGCTAATCTCAACGAGCTCTACCGTCCGTTCCGGGTGGCCAACGACGTGACCGAGGCCAATGCCGGCCTGAAGCCCGAGCGACTGATGGGGCTGGAAACCGGCCTGTCTCGCAAGGGCGGCCAGGGGCTGATCGAGGCCGCGGTGTTCTGGAACCGGGTCGACGATCCGATCGTCAATGTCACCCTCGGCGTCGGGCCGGGAACCTTCCCGGTCGGCGGCTTCATTCCGGGCGGCGGGACGCTACGCCAGCGCCAGAACGCCGGGACCATCGACGCCTATGGCCTGGAGGCTAGGGCCGAGCGCACGGTCGGCTCCGTGACCCTGACCTCGGCCCTGTCGGTCACGGACGCCCGTCTCGACGGCGGCTCTGACGCTCCGCAACTGACCGGCAAGCGTCCGGCCCAGGCTCCGATCTGGAGCGCCACGGCCGGTCTGTCGGCGGTCCTGACCGACAAGCTGACCTTGGCCAGCGACCTGACCTACGAAGGCAAGCGGTTCGAGGATGACCTCAACAGTCGGGTGCTCGATCCGGCCTACCGGCTGGACGCCCGCCTGGAATGGCGCGTGCGGCCGTTGGTGACAGCCTATGTGTCGGGCGACAACCTGTTGGACGCCAACATCCAGACCTCACGGACGGCGGGCGGCGTGGCGGGCTTCGCCGCCCCGCGCATGGTGCGCTTGGGGCTGAGGGTGGCGCTGTAGGCTGCTGAAGGGGACAGGCACATGTGCCTGTCCCCAGCCGCGAATGCATCACCGCACCGGCTTGCCGTGGAACACCACCTTCGCCCCCTTCACCACCGCCTTGCCCAGTTCCGCCGCGTCCCAGTTCGCTAGGCGCACGCAGCCGTGCGAGGCGCGCTTGTTGACCAGCCTGGGATCGGGCGTGCCGTGGATGCCGTAGGTGTCCTTGGTCAGGTCGATCCAGGTGGAGCCCACCGGATTGTTCGGGCCGGCCTTGATGGTCAGCTTGCCCTTCACCTTGCCGAAGGTCAGGCGCGAGGGATCGTAGGTGTAGGTCGGTCGCGGGGCGACGGTGTTGACCGCCCATTCGCCCACCGGGGCCGGACGCTCGGTGCTGCCGACCGTGGCCGGATAGACCGCCAGCAGCTTGTCGCCGTCGGCATAGGCCTTGAGAACGCCCCTGGCGTTGTCGATCTCGATGCGGGTGACCTTGCCGTCCAGGCCTTCGGCGCCAACCGCCGCGACGATGATCGTGGTCCCGGCCTTGCTGAAGTCGACGCCGGGGTTCAGGGCCTGCAGCAGCGGCTCGTCCATGTGGAACTTCTCGGCCAGGGCTTCGAGCGGCGTGCCGTAGGACAGGGCCGGCAGCTTGGCCATCGCCTCGTAGTCGTCCTTGGGAATGTCGGGCTGGAACGGGCCGGCGGCGTCCTCGGCGGTGATGACGTAGTCGGTGACGGCCGGGCCGGCGTCGGCGACCAGGGCGTCCCAGACGGCGGGAGTCAGCTTGCCGTCGACGGTCAAGCGGTGGGCCTCCTGGAAGGCGCTGATGGCGTTGGTCAGGTTCGAGCCTTCCTGGCCGTCGATGACGCCGGGCGAGAAGTGGGCGCGGTCGAGCAGCACTTGGGCGCGGGTCAGATAGGCCTTCTTGGCCTCGGGCGTGGTCGCCGCGGTGTCAAAGACGGCGCCGTTCACGGCCTGGGCCATCGGCGACGGCGCGGCCGGAGCTGGCGCGGCTGCGGCGGGAACGACAGGGAGGGGCGCGGGCGTCTGCGGGGCGGCGGCTGCGGGCTTGCGCGAGGCCGGCGGATTGGTCTGCGCCGCAGGGTCAGAACAGGCGGCGGTGGCCACCATGCAGCCGAACAGCAGAACGACGGGACGCAGGATCGAGGGCATGAAATAACTCCGAGGGAACGCCTAGCCACTCTGAAGCCTTCAGCCATGGCTAAGTTCCAAAGTGGCGGGGGAGCCCCTATTGAAGATCCTGCGTCGGCTGATCTGGGTGTTCGGAGCGCTGGCCGTGCTCGTCGCGGCGTTCTTCGCTTGGGTGAACTGGCCCAACAGGCCCGCGCCTTCCGTGCCGCCGCCGTCGGTCTCGGCGCCGCGTCCGCCGGTCGAGTATGAGCCGCCGAGCTATTTGCCATCGAACGATCCGCCGTCGGCGCCGAATGTCGCTTCCGCGCCGATCGCCGGCGGACCGCCCGAGGACTGCCAGCCGGGCGGTCCCTCGGTCAGCGCCGCGCCGGTCAACGCCGCTTCGCTGGGCACGATGGCCTGGGCGCCGTTCGGCAGGGGCGAGACCGGCTGGGAGATCTACGCCCCGCGTGTCGCCAACGAGATCGCCACCGCCTGCGCGCCGGGAACGCCGCGCTTCGCCGACGCCCTGGCGCGCTGGCAGGGCGGCCACGGTCTGAAGGCGACAGGCACTTTCGATCCGGACACCTTCAAGGTGATGCTTGTGCGCTGGCACCGGGCGCGGCCGTTCGTGCGGGTCAATGGAGAGGGCGTCTGCCCCAATGCGCCGGCGGTCTCGAGCCTGGCCACCGCGCGGCCGCAGGAAAGCTTTGGCGGCAAGATCATTCAGCTGCGCCCCGGCGCATTGGAGGCCTATCGCCGGATGTACGCCGAGGCCAAGGCCGCCGGCGTGCTCACCCGCCCTGAGGCCCTGACCATCTATTCCGGCTTCCGCGACCCGGCGGCCGACGCCGCCCGCTGCGCCCGCGACAACAATTGCCAGGGCATGGTCCGCACCATCTGCTCGGCCCACCGAACCGGCCTGGCGATGGACGTCTATATCGCCGCCGCCCTGGGCTTTGGCCCCGATAGCAGCAACGACGCCAACCGGCTGATCATGACCCGGTCGGACCTCTATCGCTGGCTGGTCGCCAACGCCGGTCGCTTCGGCTTCGTCAACTATGTCTACGAGCCCTGGCACTGGGAGTGGACGGGCGAGCCGATGCTGCCCGGCGTGCCGATCAACAGCCTGCCGCAGGCCGGGTCGGGCAGCGCGACAGACCCCCTGCTCAATCCGCCCGCAGCACCGGCGCCGGTCGTTGCGCCAGCGCCAGCGCCGCCGCCAAAAGCCCGCCCGCCGTCGAAACCCCCGCCGCGCCGGCCAGCAGGATCATGACCCCGCCCCAGTCGACGCTCCAGCTGGCCTCGAACACCTTGACCACCACGGGCCAGGCGGCGGCGAAACCCAACGCCACGCCCGCCGTGCCGGCGATCAGCCCGACCGCGCCATATTCGATGGCGTAGGCCAGCAGGATCTGGCCGCGCGTCGCGCCAAGCACCTTGAGCGTGGCGGCCTCGCGGGCCCGGGCTCGCGCTCCTGCGGCGATGGCCCCGGCCAGCACCAGCAGGCCCGCCAGCCCCGCCACCGCCGCCGCGCCGCGAACGGCGGGGGCCAGGCGGTCGAACAGGGCGGCCGCCGCATCAAGCTGCTCGCGGACGCTGATGACGTTGACGCTCGGAAAGCTGGTCCCCAGACGGCGGGTCAAGGCGGCCTCGCGGTCCTTACCCAACCGGGCGATGGCGACATTGCGCAGGTCAGCGCCTTCCAGGGCCTTGGTGTTGAGGATCAGGTTGAAGTTGGGGCCAAAGCCGCCGAACTCGATCTTGCGCAACACAGCGACCCTGGCGTCGATGTCGCGGCCCAGGATGCTGAGGGTGACGATATCGCCGAGCTTCAGCCCGGCGGCGTCGGCGATCTCGGTGTTGAGGGCCAGCAGGGGCGGGCCGGCATAGCCGGGCTTCCACCAATGACCGCCGACCGTGCCGGGGTCGGTGGGTTCGCCGGCCAGCAGCGACAGGCCGATGTCGTTGTCGAACGCCCAGCGTTGGCCGGGTTTGATGGTCTGCAGATCGACGGGCTTGCCCTTCAGGCCGCTAATGCGGCCGGTGGCGAACGGCATGCGCAGATAGGTCTTGGGCGTCAGCGGGCCGATCGCCTTGGCGACCTCGGCGTCGAAGGCGGCGGCCTGGTCGCCGGGGATCTCGGTGAAGACCATGGCTGGGGCGGTGCGCGGCGCGGTGGTGGTGATCTGGGCCAATAGGGCCGACTGGATCAGCACCACGCAGGCCAGCAAAGCCACGCCCAGGCCGATGGCCGGGCTGGCGGTGCGGGCCGCCGAGCGCGGTCCGGCCAGGTTGGCCAAGCCGAGCTTGGCGGGGCCGCTGGCCAGTCGCCGGACCTTGCCCGCGCCCCAGGCGGCGGCCCGACCCAGCGCCCAGAGGATCGCGAACGACACGATGACGCCGGCGATCATGATCCCCGCCGCCACGGGGGTTGGAGCGGTGACGACGGCCAGGGCGGCCAGGCCCGCGCCGGCCAGAACCGCGCCCAGCGTTTCCAGGCTCAGCGGAATGCGACCGCCCAGGCTGGGGCGGAACAGGGCCGAAGGCGGCGTTCGCCGGGCCCGGGCCAGGGGAATCAGCGAGAAGCCCGCCGCCGCCAGCAGGCCGAACAAGCCGGCCTTGGCGAGGGGCCACGGATAGACCGCGAACAAGGCGGGGATCG
>JACMOF010000213.1 GCA_014378155.1 Caulobacter sp.
CTGACCCTGATGCACGCCGCCATCACTTTGGTGATGCTGGTGGTGGGCACGGCGCTCTATGCCCTGTTGACCCCGCACAAGGAGATCAAGCTGATCCGCGAGGGCAACGCCGCAGCCGCCCTGTCGCTGGGCGGGGTAATGGTCGGTCTGGCCATTCCGCTGGCCACCTCGCTTCGGGCCTCGGTCTCGCCGCTGGAGATCGTGCTGTGGGGCGTGACGACGATCTTCGTCCAACTTCTGGTCTTCCGGATCACCGACATGCTGCTCAAGGGCTTGCCAGAGCGGATCAACGAGGGCGAGGTCGCCGCCGCCGCCTTGCTGGTCGGCGCCAAGCTGGCCACCGCCCTGGTCCTCGCCGCCGCCGTGGCCGGCTGACGCGCCGAGACGCGGGGGCTCACAGTTGCATTTCCCAAGGCTTCCGGACTGGCTGATCTACGGGGCGGTGGTCGCCGCCCTGCTGGTCGTGGCCGTCGGTCGGCAGGAGCGCTCCGACGCCCCCTCGCCGCCACCGCCCGTTCCTGGCGGCGAGGGCTTGCCGCTGGGACCGGCCTCGCCTTTCGATCCCTCGATCGTCGTCCAGGTGCCCGAAAAGGGCCAGCCCGGCAGCGGCACGGCCTTTTCCGTGGATGACAGCGGCGCCTGGCTCACCGCCCGCCATGTCGTGGATGGTTGCAAACAGGCCGCCATCGTCGTTGCCGACGGCCGGGGCGTGGCCGCCAGGATCACGCTCGATCCCACCGGCGACGCCGCCATCCTGACCACCGAGGGCGGCGCCCCCGCCGTGCCGATGCGCGGGATGGGCGAGCCGCCGCGTCGGGGCGAGCGGGCCTATCACCCGGGGTTCCCTCAAGGGCATCCAGGCGAGGTGACCTCCCGCCTGCTGGGGCGTGAAAACCTGGTCGTGCGGGGACGCGGAGCGCGCACCGAGCCGGTGCTGGTCTGGGCCGAGGTCGGCCGCACCGACAATCTGAAGGGCACCCTGTCGGGCCTGTCGGGCGCTCCCGCCCTGGACGGCGCCGGGCGGGTGATCGGAGTCACCGTGGCCGAGTCGCCGCGCCGGGGCCGCATCTATACGACGGCCCCAGAGACCGTCCGCGACCTCATGCTGCAAGGCCGCCGCCGCGCCGCCGGCTTCGCCCTCGGCGAACAGATCACCACCGAAAACTACGGCCGCGTCGCCGACGGCCTGCGCCGCGACCTGCGGGTGGCCCAAGTGGTGTGTTTGAAGACCTAAGGCTCGAACACCTCGGTATCAGCCTCGGCCCGTGCCCGTGCCTCGGCTTCCGCCGCCGCCTTACCCGCCATGTGGCGCGGCTGGCGCGTCGCCACGAGGAAGGACAGCACGATCGCCACGACGCCGATCAGCGCCGTGTAGATGAAGAAGACCGTATAGCCCGCCGCCATGGCTGCGGCGCTGACGCCGAGCTTGGCGCCGGCCGCCGTGAAGCTCTCGGGCGGCAAGCGTGTGAACAGGCCCTTCAGCGCCCCGACCGGTCCGCCGGCCTGGGCCGAGATGGCCGAGGCCTCGACGATCCGTCCCGACTGCGAGGCGAGCAGTTTACCAGGCAGGGCGTAAAGCGACGAGAACAGCGCGTACTGCGTCGCCGTGAACCCCGCCGTGGTCAGGCTGGACATGTAGGCGATCAGGGCCGTGCCGGCCACGCCGCCGGCGATGTTGTCGATGCAGATCGAGGCGAACAGCATGGGCGTGCTGTGGCCGCTCATGGCCAGCAGGGCGAACATCAGGTTGCTGATCGGCTGGGCGAAGGCGCCGACGATCAGGGCCCGCATCAGGCCAAAGCGCGCCACGATCACCCCGCCCAGGAAGACCCCCGCCATCGAGGCGATGATGCCGAACACCTTGCGGATCTCGGCGATCTCGGTGAGCGAAAAGCCCATGTCGCGATAGAACGGGTTCATGATGTTGAGCACGAAGTCCGAGACCCGATAGACGCAGATCGCCGCCAGGATCAGGCCGGCCACGCCCTCGAACCGGGTCAGGAAGTCCTTGAGCGGCGAATAGAGGGCGGTCGACAGATAGACGCCGGGCTTGGTCGCGACCTTGGGGATCGGCCAGGCGGCGACCACGATGACGCCCAGGCCGACGATGACGCCGGCCAGCTGCAGCCAGATCCCGTTCGGCTTGGCCTTCCAGGCCTCGGCCAGGGCGTCGCCGCCAATGATGTTCGACAGCAGGCCAGCGTCGCCCGACAGGCCCGAGCCGACCAACAGGGCGCCGGCCAGCAGGATGGCCAGGCGCAGCAGCCATTCCAGGATTTCCAGCGCCTTGGGCTGGTTGACGCCATCGGTGTGGATCGGCCGGATGACATGGGCCTGTTCGCGCGGCGCCGCCAAGGTGGCGATCACGCCGACCAGCATGGCCACAGCCATGGTCAGGTAGGAGATGTTCCAGCCGAACCGCTCGGCCAGCAGCAAGGGCACCGCGCCGGCCATGATCATTGCCCCGCGATAGCCCCACTGCACCGCCACGGCCATCTGGCCTTGGCGATCGGTGTCGACCACCTCGATCCGCCAGGCGTCGATGACGATGTCCTGGGTGGCGGTGGCGAAGCCGGCGATCACGGCGATAGCGGCCATCAGCGGCAGGTTTGTCGCCGGATTGACCCCCGAAATAGCCAGAAGGCCAAGGATGATCACCGCCTGGCAGGCCAGCATCCAGGCGCGCCGATGGCCCACAAGCCCGTGCAGAAACGGAACCTTGGCGCGGTCGATCAGCGGGGCCCACAAAAACTTGAACGAGAAGGAGAGCGTCGCCAGGCTGAAGAAGCCGATCACGGCCAGCGACAGGCCCGCGTCGCGCAGCCACAGCGACAGGGTGTCGAAGATCAGCATATAGGGCAGGCCGGAGGCGAAGCCGAGACCCAGCATCACCAGGCTGCGGCGCTCGCCGAAGAAGGCCAGGGTCTGAAGAAGACTCTTCTTCGGCGCGGCCTCTGTCTCGTCGCTCATCGCTGCGTTCCCCGATGCGGAGGAACGCCCCGCCTTAGCCGGCGAGCTTGGCGCGTGTCGCGGCTTTCGTCCAGCCGAGCCCGCTCTGTCCAAGGTGGGCCCAGTTCGTGAGCACCCCGCGCAGGGCCGAGGGCGTCAGGGGCTTGGCGAGAAAGTCGTTCATGCCGGCCGCCAGACAGGCGCGGCGGTCCTCGTCGAAGGCGTCGGCGGTCAGGGCGACGATCGGGGTGGTGACGCCGCGCTCGCGCAGGGCCCGGGTCGCCTCCAAGCCGTTCAGGCCCGGCATGCGCAGGTCCATCAGGATCAGGTCGTAGAAGCCGCGCGACAGGGCCGAGACGGCCTCGTCGCCGCTGGCGATGCGGTCGACCTTGCAGCCCTCGCGTTCCAAAAGGGCGCGGGCCAGCAGGGCGTTGATCGGATTGTCCTCGGCCAGCAGCACCCGGACCCCCGTGGCGATGGCCGGGGCGATGCGGTCGTCGTCCGGGGCCTTGGCGGGGGCGGTCTCAACCCAGGCGGGATGGCTGGCGGCCCCCTTGATCTGAGGAACACGGGCTTCCAGCACCTGGGCGATCAGCGAGGCGCGGCGCAGCGGCTTGATCAGGTAGCCGCTGAAGCCGGCGGCCTTGAGCTTGGCGATGCGGTCGCGTTGGTCGGGCGTCAGCAGCACGATCGAGGCCCGGCCCGCCGGCGGCTTGAATGCTCCGCGAGGACTTCCCCCTTGTGGTTTGGCCAGCACGGCGTCGAGCAGCAGCACGGCGTCGGCCGGCGCGCCCTTCAGGGCAGCAGCGACCGTCTCGCCGGAGAGCGCTTGACCGCCGCTGGCGCGGATCTGGCGAATGGCCGCCTCGCGGATCATGGCGTTGGGCGAGGCGATGGCGACGCAGCGGCCGGCGAGCGGCAGGTCGACAGCGGCGTTGGCGACGGCTTCGAACGAGGCTTCGAACCAGAAGTCGGCCCCCTGTCCCACCTCGCCCCCTACGCCGGCCTCGCCGTCCATGGCCGCGGCTAGGCGGGCGACGATGGCCAGGCCCAGGCCGGCCCCGCCCAGCTGGGCGCGGTGGGAGGGATCGGTTTGGACGAAGGCCTCGAAGATCGCGGCGCGGGCATCCGGCGCCACGCCCGGCCCGGTGTCGCGGACCGAGAAGCGCACGCGACCGTTGGCCACGTGATCGGCGCTGAGCAGCACCCCGCCGGCCTCGGTGAACTTGATGGCGTTGCCGGCATAGTTCAGCAGCACCTGCCGCAGTCGGCCCTCGTCGGCCAGGATGGTGGTCAGGCCAGGCGCGCAGGCCCAGGCTATCTCGATGGATTTCTCGTGGGCCCGAGGGCTCAGCAGCTCGGCGACCTGGCGCAGCAGGTTCTCGACCTCGACCGGCGCGGCCTGCAGGTCGATCGCCGTGGCCCCCAGGCGAGCGAAGTCCAGCACGTCATTGACGAGCGACAGCAGGTGGTCGCCGCTCTCGCGCAAGGCCGCCACATAGGTCCGCTGCTCGGCGGTCAGGCGGGTGCCCTCCAACAGGCGGGCCATGCCCAGCACGCCGTTGAGCGGGGTGCGAAACTCGTGGCTCAGGGTAGCCAGCTGTTCGGGCGTGACCCCGGTGGAGGAAGGGCGGTTGCTCATGGGTGGAGCCTAGCAGAGACGACTTAACGGGCGGTTCAAGACGGGCGGCCGGAGACGCGGCTCCGCCGCTTCACGCGGCTGACCCGCTGAAGAGATTGGGGAGGGTGCGAAGCGCCCGGGCTCCGCCCGGAGGTTTTGCAGTAGATGTACCGTTTCGACGAAGACGAGCGCTTCGCGTGGCCTTCAGACGGGAGCCATCGGAGCGCGGGGTCTTAACCCGCTTCCGAAGTGGGCCCCCGGCGGGCGGCAGGGCGGCTAACCCTTCCGGACCGTGCGGGCGATTTCAGCCCGCACCTGTCGGCCTGTCCGCCTACCCCGAGCGCCGGAGTTTCGTCA
>JACMOF010000214.1 GCA_014378155.1 Caulobacter sp.
CCGTGGATCATCAGAATGGTCTTGCTCATGCCGCCCTACCTCTAGCGCGGCCTGGCGTCAGCCGCCGCGCGCGTACCCACCGAAGGCGGCGACGACCTGTTCGTACACCGCGCGTTTGAAGGGTACGATCAATTCGGGCGTTTCGTCGAGCGTGGCCCATCGCCAGGCGTCGAACTCGACATGGGCGTCGGCCTCCAAGTCGATCTCCGACTCCTCGCCCGTGAAGCGGAAGGCGAACCACACCTGCTTCTGGCCCTTGAACCCGCGCGCCTTCTTCGACGAGGCGAAGTCGGTGGGGAAGTCATAGATCAGCCAGCCCTCGGTCTGGGCGAGATAGTCGGCGGAAACGACGCCGGTCTCTTCCTTTAGCTCGCGCCGCGCCGCCTCCAGCAGGTCCTCGCCGTCATCGACGCCGCCTTGCGGGAACTGCCAGTTATATGGCGCGGGCTGCCTATGGCGCTTGCCCAGCCAAACGCGGCCATCGGCACGAAACAGCACGACGCCGACATTGGGACGATGATCGGGATACGCGTCGTCGGCGGGCTGGCTGGCGTTCATCGCTTGGCCACGGCCGAGGCGGGGGCCAGTTGCAAACCCCGCCCGGACAGGCCCGCAGCCCAGATCTTCACCTGGTTGATGGTCACCGGATAGGCGAACCCCGAGCCCAGGGCCTGGCCGCGCCCGGCCGCGCCGGTCTCCAACATCTTCAACTGGCCGTCGATGGCGCCAGCCGCCAGTTCGTCGTCAATGATCCGGTCGGCCGAGGCGCGGGGGATCGGACCGCCGCGCAGGGACGCCTGCCCGTCGTCGATGAAGGCCAGGCCGCGCGCCTTCAGGGTCAGGGTGAAGGTGGTCATGGCCGCGTCATTGGTGACAAAGCGCGAGCCCAGATAGTTGGTCAGTCCAAAATAGCCGGTGGCCCGCGACATCAGCCATTCCATCTTGCGGACGGTGTCTTCCGGCCGATTGGCGGTGATCAGGGTGAAGGGGCCCGGATCATTGGCGGGGTAGTCGACCGGCTCCATGGGGGCTTCCAGCAGCACCTCATGGCCGTGGTTGCGGGCCAGGTCGATCCAGCCCTGCAGGCCCTCGGCATAGGGGGCGAAGGACAGGGTGATCTCGGGCGGCAGGGTCTCGATGGCGGCGCGGGTGGTCTGGGGGTTGAGGCCCAGCCCGCCGATCACCAGGGCCACGCGCGGCCGCCCGTCGGCGGTGAAGGGGCGAGCATAGGCCCCGGCGGCGGTGCGACCGTCGCCGGCGATCACCGGCAGCAGCCCGCCACCGGGACCGGGCGTCGACAGGCCGGCGAACGGGGCCTGGAGCAGCGGCCCCCCCGGCGCGGCGACAGGCGGCGGCGCGGCGATGTCGCCGGCCACGGTGATGGTCGCCTCGTCCGGATGCTCGGCGAAGGGCTGGGCCGACAGGTCCAGGGCGCCCGGCGTCAGCGGCGCCTCGTGGTCGGATTCGTTGACCAGCGCCTCGCGCCAGCCCTGGGGCGCGTTGAGCGTGGCGCCGATCTTGGCCAGTTGCACCCGGATCAGCGGCGAGCCCTTGTTGGGGTCGCCGGTCAACAGGATCAGGGCGCACAGGCTGAGCAGGAACAGGAACGCCGCCGCGCTGGCCCCGATATAGGGATTGGCCGCCGCCGCCAGCAGCTTGGCGCGCAGGTCCGGGGCGTCACTGCGGCCCAGGGCGGAGGCGGCGTGGCTAAAGGCGGGCTTGCGGGAAAACGACACGGCCATGGGCGCGAGGCTAGCCGGTCAGCGCCGAATATATGGTTAACGAAGGGTGCGACGGAATGGGCGGAGCGGGCCATTTCGGAACCCTCTCTTTCTGGGAGAGGGTCTCTAAACCAGCCCCCTACTTCTTCTCCACCGCCGGGCCTTTACCCGCCGCCGCCGCAGCAGCCTTGGCCGTGACTTCGGCGATCTTGGCCTGGGGCTTGGGCAGTTTGGGCACGGCTTCGACCGAGCCGGCCTTCAGCACGGCCAGGCCGCGTTCCAGCTGGAAGTCGCCCTTCTTCTCGTCGAAGCCGGGGGGCGGGGCCTCGGCCGGGGTGTGGACGCCCTGGCGGGTCTTGCCCTCGTCGGCATTGAGGGCGTTCTTGAAGCTGGCCTCGCTGAACCACACGCGGTTGGCGATGTCCTGGGCCTGGTCCTTGGTCTGGGCCACCTCCAGGTCGGGTTCGATGCCGGTCTTCTGGATCGAGCGCCCCGACGGCGTGAAA
>JACMOF010000003.1 GCA_014378155.1 Caulobacter sp.
GTCACCTTCAACGCCATCACCAAGTCTGCCGTGCTCGAAGCCATGGCCAATCCGCGCCAGCTCGACATGGAACTGGTGGAAGCCTACCTGGCCCGCCGCGCGCTGGACTATCTGGTCGGCTTCACCCTGTCTCCGGTCCTGTGGCGCAAGCTCCCCGGCGCCCGTTCTGCGGGTCGGGTTCAGTCCGTCGCCCTGCGCATCGTCGTCGACCGCGAGATGGAGATCGAGCGGTTCAAGGCCCAGGAGTACTGGTCGATCGAGGCCGACCTGGCCGCCGACAGCCCGCCCTTCACCACGCGTCTGGTCAAGCACGAAGGCAAGCGGATCCAGCGTCTGGACATCCCCTCTGAGTCTGTTGCGTTCGCCGCCCGCGACGCGATCAAGGCCGGCGAGTTCACCATCAGGTCGATCGAGAAGAAGCCGGTCCGCCGCTTCCCCTCCCCGCCCTTCACCACCTCGACCCTGCAGCAGGAGGCGTCGCGCAAGCTGGGCTTCGACGCCCAGCGCACCATGCGCGCGGCCCAGAAGCTGTACGAGGGCGTCGACGAGACCGGCGGCCTGATCACCTATATGCGGACCGACGGCGTGTCAGTGGAGCCCGAAGGCATAGCCGAGGCGCGCAGCGTCATCGGCAATGTCTATGGCGCATCTTACGTCCCCGAGACCCCACGCTACTACAAGGCCAAGGCCAAGAACGCCCAGGAGGCCCACGAAGCCATCCGCCCGACCAGCCTGAGCCGCAACCCCGGCTCGCTGCGTCTCGAGTCGGATCTGGGCCGCCTGTACGAGTTGATCTGGAAGCGGATGATCGCCTCGCAGATGGAGAGCGCCCGCATCGAGCGGACCACCGTCGACCTGGAGAGCAGCGACGGCCAGACCGGAATGCGCGCCTCGGGCCAGGTGATCCTCTTCCCCGGCTACCTGGCAGTCTATGAGGAAGGCCGCGACGACGCCGATGACGAGGACAGCGCTCGCCTGCCGCTGATCGAGGAGGGGGCAACCGCCAAGGTCATCGACGCCCGGGCTGACCAGCACTTCACCGAGCCGCCCCCGCGCTATTCGGAGGCCAGCCTGGTCAAGAAGATGGAAGAGCTGGGCATCGGCCGCCCCTCGACCTACGCCTCGGTGCTGACTGTGCTGCGCGACCGCGAATATGTGCGCATGGACAAGCTGCGGTTCATTCCCGAGGACAAGGGCCGCCTGGTCACCGCCTTCCTCGAACAGTTCTTCCGCCGCTATGTGGAGTACGACTTCACCGCAGCCCTGGAGGAAAAGCTCGACCTGGTGTCGGACGGCAAGCTGGACTGGAAGGAATTCCTGCGGGACTTCTGGAAGGACTTCCACGCCGCCGTCGGCGAGATCGCCGAACTGCGCACCACCAATGTGCTCGACGCGCTGAACGAGTCGCTGGGCCCGCACATCTTCCCCGACAAGGGCGACGGCAGCGACCCGCGCCTGTGCCCGACCTGCGGCACAGGGATGCTGTCGCTGAAGGTCGGCAAGTTCGGGGCCTTCATCGGCTGCAGCAACTATCCCGAATGCCGCTTCACCCGCCAGCTGGCCACGGCCGAGGGCGACGGCGAGGCGGAGGCGGCCGACAAGGACCTGGGGATCAATCCCGCGACCGGCCGCGCCGTCTGGCTGAAAAACGGCCGCTTTGGTCCCTATGTCGAGGAGCCGCCGGCGACCGATAGCGGCGACAAGCCCAAGCGATCGAGCCTGCCCAAGGGCTGGACGCCGGCGGGGCTCGACCTGGAAAAGGCCCTGCGCCTGCTGGCCCTGCCGCGCGAGGTCGGGCTGCACCCCGACGACGGCAAGACGATCACCGCGGGCCTTGGCCGGTTCGGTCCCTTCGTGCTGCACGAGGGCACCTACGCCAATCTGGAGAACGCCGAGGAGGTGTTCGACATCGGCCTGAACCGCGCCGTCGCCCTGCTGGCCGACAAGCGTGCCGGCGGCGGACGTCCGCAGCGCGGCCAGGCCAC
>JACMOF010000022.1 GCA_014378155.1 Caulobacter sp.
AGCCCTCGCCCAGGTCGGCCTCGAAGGACACGTTGACGCCGAGGCGCTTGCGCTCGACCACGCGGTTGAAGCTTTCGAAGCCGTGCGGCGACACGAAGTTGTTGGAAGCGCTGCCGCCCCAGTCGTTGTTGCCCGACATGCCGACGACGCCGGAGGAGTTGTTGCCCAGGTTCGACTCGCTGCCAGCCACCGAAGCCAGGATGCCAACGCGCTCGTTGCGCCAGCTGACCAGGGCGTTGGCGACGTAGTCGTTTTCCTTGGTGCGCTTGCCCGTCTGGCCTTCGAGGCCGCCGGCGATCTGGAAGCCTTCCTGCATCTGGAACGGCCTGCGGGTGCGCAGGTCGATCGTGCCGGTGATGCCCGACAGGGCGTTCTTGGGGTCGGTCGACTTGTAGACCAGCACCTGGTTCATCAGTTGCGAGGGCACGTCGAGCAGGTTCGGCTGGGCCGAGCCCATGTTGCCGGCGCTGAGATACTGTTCGCCGTTCAGCAGGGTGATGACCTGGGCCAGACCGCGGATGTTGACCGTGGCGCCTTCGCCTGCGTCGCGTCTGATCTGGATGCCCGGGATCCGCTGCAGCGAGTCGGCGATGGTGACGTCTGGCAGCTTGCCGATGTCTTCCGATGAGATGGCGTCGACAATCGAGGCTTCGCGCCGCTTGACATCGACCGAGCGCATCTGCGAGCCGCGGATGCCGGTGACGACGATTTCCTCGACCTGGGCGGGCGCGTCCGGCGCCGCCTGGGCCCAGGCGCTGGTGGCCAGCGCCATGGTCGATGCGCCCGCCAGCAGCGTCAGGGTCATGCCCCGCGCCAAGACGGACTTGTGGGTTGGATTGGACAAGATCTTCGCTCCCCAAACGTTTTTATGGCCGTTCTTGACCCCCGCCGGTTTCGACGAGGGCTGCAATCAATTCGCCTGGTGCTCAGGACATCCGGCCTGCCCGGAAGGTCCTGCGTTCAGGCGAAATCTGTAGGCGACCCCTGCGTCTCGAGACGCACACGCTGGCTCACGCCCTCCCCAGCCGCAGTGCAAGATCGGCAAATGTCCGCTCCGTGTCAACTGGAATGTCAACGTTGTCATTTTGTGAGGAAGAGCGTGGAAACGGGCGATGCAATGGAATTTACTGGCCGCCCGACGCAAACCTCACCCCCAGATACAGCCCACAAACCTCTGATTATACTTATTAATTCACCCTGATAGGGATGGACCGACCTTATACCGCGAAGGCTTGAGAGTCGGCGTTTGGCAGGCCACCAAGCCATGCCCAGCCCCGACCATGTGGTTGCTTTCCCCCGCTGCGCGAGAAACCGCCGTTGTGAAATGTCTCGAAGTGTCCATAAATGTCCAACTGAATGTCTCTTACAGACAAATTAATGTCCTCAGGCATGACATCGTTGTCGGGCTGGGCTATGGGTTCCTTGCTGGCAAGCGGTAGCGGTTCCAGTGATCAGGCGCGACGCCGAGAAATTTGAACCCTAGGTGCGACGACGTAATGGCGACGATCCATGATGTGGCGCTTCAGGCGGGAGTGTCGCCCAAGACGGTCTCGCGGGTCATGAACGACCACGAGAGCGTCACCACAAAGACTCGCGAACGCGTCCGCAACGCCATGCAAGCCTTGAATTATCAGCCGAACGCCGTGGCGCGCACGCTGCGCTCGCAGACCGCTCCGGCGGTCGGCATCCTGATGGGCGACCCCAGCGGCGGCTATCAGACCCGCGTCCATCACGCCCTGATGGTCGCCTGCCTCGAGAACGGCCGCCACCTGACGGCCGAGTTGGTCGAGGGCGACATGGCGCGCTGGGAAGACCGGATTCGCGCCTTCGTCACCGAAGGCGGCATTCGAGAGATGGTTCTGCTGCCGCCGGAATGCGATTTCGCGCCGCTCAAGACCCTGCTGCGCGAGCACGACGTGCGCTGCGTGCTGATCTCGCCAACCAGCCCCGATTCGCAGTCGCCCGGCATCGTCATGGACGATCGCGCTGCGGCCCGCGAGGTGGTCGAGCATCTGTTCAGCCTGGGCCACACGCGGATTGGCCACATCGCCGGCCACCCGGACCACGCCGCCAGCACCCTGCGCCGCAACGGCTTCAACGAAGCCTACGCCGCAGCCGGCAAGCCGCGCCCCGACCCCGCGCTGATCGTGCCTGGCGATTTCACCTTCAAAGGCGGTCTGATCGGGGCCCAGGCCCTGTTGGACATGGCCGATCCGCCCACCGCCATCTTCGCGGCCAATGACGACATGGCCGCAGCGACCTGCATGGAAGCCCAGCGTCGCGGTCTGAAACTGCCCGACGAACTGTCGGTGGTCGGCTTCGATGATGCGCCAATCGCCGCGGCCATCTGGCCGTCCCTGACGACCATTCGCCAACCCTTCGACCAGATGACTCGCCGGGCCATCACCGCCTTCTCGTCCTGGAACGCCAACGAGGCGCTGGGCAAATCGGCGGCGACAATCCTGACCCAGCATAGTCTGGTCATCCGCGAATCCACCGGCCCCGCTCGGGCCGGCTAGAGCCAAACGCCAGAATGCGTCGGCGAGCGTTCGCCGACGCCAAGAATGATGTGGGAGGTACTATGAACCGACAATCCGTGCAGGGCCTGGCCCTGGCCTTGATGCTAGGCGTGTCCATCGCCGCCGTGTCGCAAGCCGCGCAGGCCCAGACCGCCGCCGCCTACCCGGTCACGCAGCCGTGGTTGGATGCGAGCCTCGACCCCGACGCCCGCGCCGACCTGGCGTTGAAGGCCATGACCCAAGACGAGAAGATGACCATCATCTTCGGATTCTTCGGCTCGGAAATGGCGCCCAAATACACCCGCGTGCCCCAAGCCCTGCCTGGCTCGGCCGGCTATGTGCCGGGGATCGCGCGTCTTGGCGTTCCGGCCCAGTTCCAGACCGACGCCGGCGTCGGCGTGGCCACCCAGGGCGGCGAGCCCAAGAAGCGCGAACGCACAGCCCTGCCATCCGGCATGGCCACCACCGCCACCTGGAACCCCGACCTGGCCTTCAAGGGCGGCGCGATGATCGGCTCGGAAGCGCGGGATTCCGGCTTCAACGTCATGCTGGCCGGCGGGGTCAACCTGGTTCGCGAGCCGCGCAACGGCCGCAATTTCGAATATGGCGGCGAGGACCCGTTATTGGCCGGCCGCATGGTCGGGGCCCAGATCAAGGGCATCCAGTCCAACGCCATCGTCTCGACGATCAAGCACTACGCCGTGAATGGCCAAGAAACCGGACGCTTCGTGTTGGACTCCAAGATCGGCGAGGCCGACGCCCGGACCTCCGACCTGCTGGCCTTCCAGTTCGCCATCGAGGACGCCGACCCACATTCGGTGATGTGCTCGTACAACCGCCTCAACGGCGACTATGCCTGCGAGAATGATTTCCTACTCAACAAGGTGCTCAAGCAAGACTGGGGCTTCAAGAACTACGTGATGTCCGACTGGGGCGCGGTGCATTCCAGCGCCAAGGCGATCAACGCCGGCCTTGACCAGGAATCCGCCGGCCAGGCCTTCGACAAGCAGAACTTCTTCCAGGGCCCGCTGAAAGGCGCCTTGACCAAGGGCGAGGTCTCCCAGGCCCGCCTCGACGACATGGCCCGTCGTATCCTGCGCGGCCTGTTCGCCAGCGGCGTGGTCGAAAAGCCGGTCAAGATCGCCGCCATCGATTACGCGGCGCACGCCAAGGTCACCCAGGCCGACGCCGAGGAAGGCATCGTCCTGCTGAAGAACGACAAGGGCCTGCTGCCGCTCGCGGCTTCGGCCAAGAAGATCGCGGTGATCGGCGGCCACGCCGATGTGGGTGTCCTATCGGGCGGTGGCTCGTCGCAGGTCTATCCGATCGGCGGCCGCGCGGTGACGGGCGAAGGTCCAGCCAGTTGGCCCGGCCCGATGATCTATTTCCCCTCCTCGCCCCTCAAGGGCCTGAAGGCGCGCTTGCCCGGCGCCGAGATCCGCTATGCCGACGGCAAGGATCTGGCCGCCGCCGCGAAGCTGGCGGCCGACAGCGACGTCGTCCTGGTGTTCGCCACCCAATGGAACGGCGAGTCGTTCGACAGCCCGCTGACCCTGGAGAACAATCAGGACGCCCTGATCGACGCGGTGGCCTCGGCCAACACCAGGACCGTGGTGGTGCTGGAGACCGGCGGCCCGGTCCTGATGCCGTGGCTGCCCAAGGTGGGCGGCGTGGTCGAGGCTTGGTATCCCGGCTCGGCGGGCGGCGAGGCCATCGCCCGCGTCCTGACCGGCGAAGTGGACGCTTCGGGCCGGCTGCCCGTCACCTTCCCAGCGGCGCTGGCGCAATTGCCGCGCCCCGTGCTGGACGGTGATCCCAAGAAGCCCGACGACAGCTTCACGGTCGACTACACGATCGAGGGCGCGGCGGTCGGCTACAAATGGTTCGACAAGCAGGGCCACCAGCCGCTGTTCGCCTTCGGCCACGGCCTGTCCTACACCAGCTTCGCCTATGACAACCTCAAGGCCACCAGCAAGGACGGCGTCGTGACCGTCAGCTTCGACGTCAAGAACACCGGCCCCCGGGCGGGCAAGGCCGTGCCGCAGGTTTATGTCTCGCCCAAGGCGGGAGGCTGGGAAGCGCCGCAGCGCCTGGCCGCCTTCAGCAAGGTCGGTCTGGCTCCTGGCGCCACTACAAGCGTCATCCTTGCGGTCGATCCGCGCCTGCTGGCGACCTGGGACTCCAAGGCCCACGGCTGGTCCGTGGCGGCCGGTGACTACACCGTTACCCTGGGCGCCTCATCGCGCGACACGGCCGCCAAGGTCGATGTCGCGGTGGCGGCCAAGGCCATCCCGGTCGGCCTGATGAAGCCCCGGTAAAGCCTTTTGGTCGCAGGTCAAATTAAGGTCTGATTAACCATAAAAGCCCAATTTCGGCTGGTCTTCTTTGAAGACACCCCACCATCACTGACTTTCAACAGCTCGACGCAAGTCGGGCTGTTTTTTTGTCCGAATGCGCTTGCACCGAGTTAAACGGGCGGCTATCACCCGGCCTCTTCCTGAGGCGACCTGTTCCGCGGTAGCTCAGTGGTAGAGCAGCCGGCTGTTAACCGGCTGGTCGTAGGTTCGAATCCTACCCGCGGAGCCACCTCTCCCCCCCGAAGCCCTCATGGGTAAGGGGTTCGATGGGGGTGGAGATGAGAGCGCCCTACATTGCGCCCCACATCGTAACTCGACTGTAGCGGCCGAAAAAATTCTGGGCCTGGCGAACGCCATTCGCCGTGGTCGGCGTGGTTTTTATCCGCCCTCGACTCGACAATACCGCAATTCAACATCGGCGATTCCAAACCCGTCGGTCTGATGGACATGATCCGGATTCTCGAGCAGGCGCTCGGTCGCGAGGCGGTCAAGATCATGCGTCCGATGCAGCCCGGCGACGTCACCGCCACCTATGCCGACGTCTCCAAACTTCGCGCCCTGACGGGCTATGACCCCAAGGTGGCGCTGGACGATGGCCAGCCGCGCTTCGTCGAATGGTGGAGAAGCTGGAACAGTCGAAACGCCGTCTCATAGGGGGCGAGGACCGTCCGACCAACCTGCGGTTGGCGCGCCACGCCCTCGTCCGCCCCCCGTCTGCGCCGGCGCGTGGTCGTCGCGCCCGAGGCCACAGGCGCGCCGCAAGCCCGGCGGGCACGGCGATCGGCCGTCCGACGATGCGGGTCCGTCCGGCACGATGAGCGTCGGCCCGCCTCGCCCGCGAGGGGGTCTCCTCGAAACGCTCACCGGCCCGAGTTTACTGCCAAGATCGCCGCTGACGCCCTGACCGTCGCGCAACCGGCGGCGCGCATGCGGCTATGGCCTCGCGGTTCAAGGCGCCCAGAACCTCCATGCCGCCGTGCGATTGTGGAACCGGAGCGTTGAACCCCGCGCCGGGCGCTTGGGAAAGGGCCATGGCTCGCCGCCTTTTCGAAGACGGCGAGCCTTTTCATCCAGCCCGTCGAGGCGATCCGCGCGAGGCGGAGCCGGGCGCGACATTGGGCCTACACCGCCCGCAAGCCGCCAGGCGGCCGTGTCCCGGGGACGGGGCCTGCGGTTACGCGCCGGAGCTGGGTTGGACAGCGCCCTCGGGGAACAGCGAGGGCGGACCGGCATTGGATGGGGACGCTGATTGATTTGCCCGCGCGATCCGACGCGAGACAACAGGCGCTGGGCTGGCTGAAGGCGGAGCGGATTTCACATTTTGTGCTGTTTCAGCAGGTCAAGGTGCACGACCCGAACGAGGGTCGCTGGTTCAAGGCCTGGATCGCCGCCCACCTGGCCTGACCGCCCCCCCCGGACGGGTGGACTCGCAAGCCGGGCAGGCCGCACGGATCGGACCAAAGCCGATTTCGGGGGAGCGCCTGGCCGCTCGCCGACGCCCTTCCGATCGGCCTCGCCTCCCGACCGTCATCGCCCTCGCCCGTCCGGCTCCCCGTGGGAAGCGGCGGGACTTCGATCGGGGCGCTTGTCCAAGGGCGGCGCTCGGATGCCGCAAGGGAGCGGACTTGCGCCGCGCGGCGCTGAGGACGGCTGGCCGAGGGTGATCCGAAGGGCCGTGCGTGGAGATCAGACACGCCAACAGGATGGCGGGGGTCACGGGCTTGGCCAGAGCGCGGAGTCGGTCCTGCGGCGTCCTGCACAGCCCCGTCGCCGCGCCGTCGGATCAGAACGGGTCAGGCTCAACGGAATCGCCCCCAGACCGGCCGCCTCGCGTGCGCAAGGGGACGCAAGGTTCGCCAGACCGCCGCGCCGGTGACGCGCGTTCGGTTGTCAGGTCCCGCGCGATGACATCGATCCAGCGGCGCGACGCGGCCAGACGTCACCACCCGCCTATTGTTCCGACTGACGGGCCTTGGCCTGAGACCCCGCTCCGGCCACTATCTTCCGTCGAGCGAGACCCGATCGCGTGTCCGACGGGTCAGTTGCGGCGCGGAGGTCCGCGAGCGACGAGAACCGCCCCGTCTTCGGTCAGCCCAGGCGAGAGAGGCGAAGGTGGCGTCCGGCGATGTCCGAACGAGACGACGCAATTGCTCGATCATCCTGGGGAGCAAGGCGATCCCGATCCCCAGCGCATCAGCTGAAAAGTCCGCCAGAGACATACTGCGGCCCGTCAGGCCTTGGGCCAGTTCGGTCAGGACCCCGAAGACCAGCATGACGACGGCCAGGTCGGTGCGTCGGCGCCGCGGAGCGACGGCGAACAGGATCTGGGTGACGGCGAAGGCGGCGATGGCGTGAGCGGGCTTGTCGGTCAGGCCGAACACATGTTCCAGACCCTTAGAGGGACCAAGCACGAGGGATCAGCCCGACGACGAAGGCGACGCGCAAGGCAGTGAGGACGCGTCGAGGCGTAAGCATGGGACGGTAAGTCCTATCAACCGTCCTGAAAGTGTCGCTGAGTGTCACAAAGTCCGGTGAAAGGGTATGCTCAACAAGTGATGAACCCTACAGTTCGCCGCCCCTCGGCGAGAGGTGCGCTCGTCGCCGGACGGACGGGCTGGCTGGCTGGTGGCTGCGATGATGCCATGGTCTTTGCGAACAACGGGCCAAACAGCACCATTTGGTCGTCGGCGGTGACTGACGATCGCGCGACATGAAGACATGTCGGGCAGCAGGCACCATTCCCCTTGCAAGCCCGGCGCCTCGCACGGAGCCTCAGCTAGCGTCGCAATACGCCATAGCCAGGAAACAGCGCCATAGCCGAATCCTGCTGTCAGGCAGCCAAGCCGCCGACGTTGCGCGCTGATCTTGATCGGGTCAACGCCGAGCTGATCAAGGCAGGATCCTTCATCGCTGACTGCATGCAGGAAAACCAGGGCTCGCGTCTAAAGCATGGCGGAGCCTGATGCCGAACCTGTTCGCGCACTGGGTCGGCGGGGCCGTCCGCCTCTCCTTCCGCAGTCCAGTTGCGAACGCCCACCTCAGGCTTCTGCCTCGGGCTTCTACAGCGTCAGTAGAGACTGCCCATCAAGGGCGGACCCTCATTGCGCGCGGGAATGGAGAGTTGCTAAAGTTCAGGGGGCGAACGACCGTTCTGTCAGCCGGAGCGGAAATCCAATGCAGAGTCCGACTTTTCGACCGGATATCGCAGCGCTCCGCGCCATCGCAGTCGCGGCGGTCGTCCTGTTTCATTTCGGCGTTCCGGGCATAAACGGCGGCTATGTCGGCGTAGATGTCTTCTTCGTGATCTCGGGATTCCTGATGACAGGCATCGTGACGCGCGCCTTACAGCGAAAGACGTTTTCGCTTTGGGGCTTTTATCGGGCCCGCGCCGAACGGATTATGCCCGCACTCGCCGTGCTCTGTCTCGTATTGGCCGTGCTCGGCCTGACAGTACTGGATCCCATGACGGCGCGGGAGATCGGGATCAGCATTCTGGCCACCCTTACCTTCACCTCCAACATCCTGTTCTGGTCTCAGGACGGTTATTTCGCCCCCGGCGCCGACGCCCAATGGCTGCTGCACACATGGTCTCTCTCGGTCGAATGGCAGTTCTATTTCGCCTTCCCCATTTTTGTGATGCTGATCTGGCGGATTGATTTCCTGCGGCGTCGATTTGGCGCCGTTATGATCGCAGGCACCGTTCTGTCGTTCGTCGCCTGCGCGGCAGCGGGTATGCTCGGCGAGGGAGCTGTCAAGACCAGCTTTTTTTTGCTGCCCTTCCGAGCTTGGGAGCTTCTGCTGGGCGGCCTCGTGGCCTGCTATCCGCTGTTGTTCTCGCGCATGTCCTCCCCGCTCGTCATCACGACAGGACTGGGAATGATCGTCGTGTCGATCCTTGTCTTCGACCCGACGACGATCTGGCCCGCCTGGAACGCCCTGCTGCCGACGCTGGGGACGGCCCTCGTCATCTGGGCGGGAGGGCGGTGGGACGGCTGGTCGAACTTACCGGGCGTGCAGCGGATCGGTGCTTGGTCCTATTCAATCTATCTGTGGCACTGGCCAGTCGTCGTTGGACTGGCTTATTTGGGCCTGCGCCACAACGTCGCCGCGATCGTTGGGGGCGTTGTGGGCTCAGTCCTTTTGGGCGCCCTGTCGCATATGACTTTTGAGGTGCGGATGCGCAAACGCCTGTTCGGTCGAACGGGCAGGCTGGCCGTGACATCCGCATTGGCGGGTCTTGCGATCCCTTTGGGAATTGGAGCTGTCGCAGCATCGACTAATGGACTGGAGGCCCCCCGCATCGCCCACTTGTCGCCCGAGATTAAGGCCGCCCTCAGGGATTACAGGGCCGCCACGTCTGATCGTCGCTATCCAGCCGACTGTGTCGGCGGAAAGATTTCCGAAGGCCTGCTCGCCATCTGTCACATCGGCGATCCATCAGCTCGCGACACCCTGATCATCGGCGATTCACACGCGCAGCAACTAACTCCACGCGTGTCGCAGTTGTTCGAGAACCGCCCCGGCGGCGTAACACTCGTGACACGGGGCGGATGTCCGACCCTGCCTTTGGTCAACCTTACGACGCCAGGCAACAATTGCGCAGATCGCAATCGCGCTGCTTTCGACTATGCGCTCACCCAGCCATACCATCACATTGTGATCGCAGCGTTCTGGTCCGGGTATGTCGAACCCGCCCAGGAGACGGGCGTGTTGCAGCGGAAGCTTTGTTTCGTCACCTCAAGCGGGTGCCGAACGCCCTTGGATGAGGCCGGCTACCTCGCCCAAGTCGATCGGGCCGTGGACCGGCTGGGGATCGAACTTAAACGGCTCAAGCGCGCAGGACGGCAGATCACGCTGGTTCTGGCCGTTCCCTATGCCTTCAGCAACGATCCACGACGACTGTACGCCGAGACCTTTCTGACCCGCAGGCTGGTCGCTCCCCTTGGCATTCCCCGCGATCAGATGACCGCGCCGCAGCGCCGCTTGCGCGACCGCCTCATCGCCATGGCTGGCGCAGCGGGCGTCGATGTGGTCGATCCACGCGACACCATGTGCGGCGCTCGAACTTGCCCTTCGACCGATGACGGCAGGGTCATCTACATGGACAACAACCACATCCGGTCTACGATGGTCGTGCGACCGGAGTTTGCCTATCTCGATCGGGACATGATCCCTGAACATCAAGGCAGCCGCTGAACGCCAGCTTTTGCTTGATTCTCGACCGAACTGTGAGATTCGGGGGCCGGCGTCAACGCCAGCGCGGAGGGTCAAGGTCTGTGCCCTAGTCGCCGCTGGCCTTCGGCGTCTGCTCGGATCGACGTTCCCGTGGATCGAGTTCAGCCCCCATGTCGGCCGAATGGACGCGACCTGAACGGGAAGGTCGAAAAGGCGTAGGAAAGACCGGGTGAGTCCGGTTCCCGTCAGCCCAGGACGAACACACCGCCTATGCTCGGATGCCCAGGTCGATCCATGGGCACCCTCAGGACCTCTTCAGCA
>JACMOF010000215.1 GCA_014378155.1 Caulobacter sp.
AAGGGGACCGAGCCCTCGAACCTGTTCATCTCGGGCCGCTACATCCTGCAACCGGAAATCTTCGACCTGCTGGCCCAGCAGGGCAAGGGGGCTGGCGGCGAGATCCAGCTGACCGACTCGATGTTGACCCTGCTCAAGTCGCAGGACTTCCACGCCCTGGAATACGAGGGCGAAACCTATGACTGCGGCGACAAGATCGGCCTGCTGCGCGCCAATGTGGCGATGGCGCTGAAGCGTCCGGATTTGGCCGACGCCGCCCGGGCGATGATCCGGGAGCTTTGCGGCTAACCGCACGGGTAGGAACCATCCGTCTTGCCGGAGCGTTAGTGCGGCGGGGCGCGGTGCGGGTTTAGCCATGCAATTCTTGAGTGTTGGCGGCTATTGTCAAGTAGCGCATCAGATTCAGCGCTATACCGGTTGCAAGACATCTAGCCCATTCGACTGGTTAGTCAGCCCGATCGACGGGACGATCAAGATTATCGAGGATGACGGAGAGGGGCTGGCGCGAGATGTCAAGACCCGGTCCAACGGGAAATCGGCAATCTGCGCGCAATACGGCGTCTGCTATCATCATGAATTCATCCGCGATAAGGATGGGCTGGTAGTCTTCAGTGCTGAAGCCCTGCTCTCCACGCGCGCTAAGCTGTTGCACAAGTTGCGGAACTTCAGAGCCCAAGCCCGAATGGGTCCGGTCACCTTCATACGCTTTGGAACCTTCGCGCATTCAGCCGACGCAAATCCTTATCTTTCAGACGAGCCAATGCCGTTTTCCAAGCTCAACGCGCTGGCTGTCGCGCTGGAAGCGATGTCGCGCGACTTCCGGCTGGCCGTTGTCAATCACGACTCGATCTGGCCGCTCCACGCCGATGTCGCCTTGGATGAGCGGATCGATCTTCACCGGATCGAGGTTTCGGAGAGCGGGACGTGGGAAGGCGACGACGCTCAATGGGACGCCATACTGGGCCAATACGCGCCGCGCCCAGACAGGGCCCGGAAGGTGCGCGGCGCCTACGTTCGGCAAGAGGCCTAGACGTCAGAGCCACGAGAGTCCGGCGGCTCACGGCTGAAAAAGTTAGGGCGCGAGCCTGCAAGATGTTGATCCGGCCATCGAAGTCCGGGACGAAACATCTCTCTACACCGCCCTCGGCGGATAGCCCTTATCGCGCAAGGCGTTCATGACCTCCTGGGTGTGCTGGGCGTCGCGGGTTTCGATGGTGATGTCGAACTCCGCGCCCTTGGCCGGCACGTCCAGGGCCAAACGGTTGTGATTGACCTCGATGATGTTGGCGCCCGCCGTGCCGATCACATTGGCGACGGTTGACAACAGACCTGGTCTGTCGTCGCCGACGATGCGCAAGGACACCAGGCGCTGGGCGCGGACCAGTTCGCGAGTCAACACCGAGGCCAGCAGGCGGGTGTCGATATTGCCGCCGCACAGGATCAGGCCGCACTTCTTGCCGCGGAACCGCTCGGGATAGGCCAGGAGGGCGGCCAGCGAGGCCGCGCCCGCGCCTTCGGCGATTGTCTTCTCGACATTGCAGTAAAGGGCCACGGCCTGCTCGATATGCGGCTCTTCCAGCAGCAGCACGTCATCGATCAGCGGTCGCGCGACCCCGTAGGTCAGCTGCCCCACCTGTTTGACGGCAATGCCTTCGGCGATGGTCTGGCCGCCACAGTGAGCCTCGATGCCTCGCATCTTGGCGGTGAAGGACGGATACATGGCCGGCTCGCAGCCGATGATACGGATATCGGGCTTGATGGCCTTGGCCGCCGTGCCCACGCCGCTGATCAGGCCACCACCGCCGATCGGCACGGGCATGACCTCCAAATCAGGGGCGTCCTCCAGCATCTCCAGCGCGATCGTGCCTTGGCCGGCCATGATATCGTAGTCGTCGAACGGGTGGACGAAGGTCAAGCCCTGCTCGTCGCGCAGCTTGCGGGCATGAGCGTTCGCGTCGTCATAGCTTTCGCCCTCGATGACCACCGTGGCCCCGAAGTCGCGGGTGTGTTGAACCTTGATGAAGGGGGTGGTGCGCGGCATGACGATGGTCACCGGCACGCCCAGCCGGGCGCCGTGATAGGCCAGACCCTGAGCATGGTTGCCGGCGCTGGCGGCGATCACGCCCTTGGCCTTCTCGGCGTCCGACAGCAGCATCAACTTGTTGAGCGCGCCGCGCTCCTTGTAGGCGGCCGTGAACTGCAGGTTCTCGAACTTCACCCAGACTTCCGCGCCGGTGATCTTGGACAGGGTCCGAGAGTAGCGGCACGGCGTGCGCTCGATCTGGCCGGCGAGGCGGGCGGCGGCGGCGCGGATCGTGTCAATTGACAGGGTCATTGGGCCGCCGGGTTTTTTGTAGGCAGGGACCTAGTCGCGCTCCCCTCGCGCCGCAACGGCGCATGCACGTTCACCCAGGGCGATCCCCTCGGATTAACGGGCGGGGCGTCGTCGGCGGGCGAGGAATGTGGTTCATAGACGGCTTCGTTGCTTTGCGAGGCCAATCACCACCGGCCGG
>JACMOF010000216.1 GCA_014378155.1 Caulobacter sp.
GGCGCGAGCGCCGAGGCGGCCGCGCTGCTGGGGGTCGATCCGATCTTCGCCCAGGAGCGCCAGATCCTGCTGCGCAGCCTGGCCGAGCGCCGCGTGCGCGCCGCCGCCCTGCGCTCGCCGCTGGCCGCCGAAGCCGCCGCCGCCCTGGCCGTGGCCCATGGCCTGGCCCGCAAGCACGGCCTGCGCTCGGCCCGCTTGATCAGCGCCTTCAGCGACCCCGAAGCCGCCCTGCGCCTTGGCGGCAAGCCCCTGGGCCATGCCGCCGCCGCGGCCTCGATCGCCACCGCCCAGACCGATGACGGCTTTCAGATCCCGACCTTCAGCGCCGCCGCTCATGCCTGCCTGACCGGCGCGGGGGCCGATTTCGACGCCGCCCGGCGCCACGCCATGGGCCACGGGACCCTGACCGAGGCGTCGGCCATCGACCATATGACGCTGCAGGCCCGAGGCTTCACCGCCCACGAGATCGAGTTGGCCGAGGACGCCCTGCGCCACGCCGACGGCCTGCGCGCCGCCTTCGCCCCCGCAGTGATCGGCGCGGGCTTCCTCGGCGACGTGCTTGGCGCGCCCGCCAGCGCGCTCGCTGATCCGAATTTCGACACCTTGGCCTTCGCGGGCTTTTCGCCCGTCGAGATCGACGCCGCAGAGCGTCACGCCCTCGGCGCCCGCCGCCTGGCCGATTGCGAGGGCCTGGACCGCGACATCCGCGCCTTGTTCGCCGCCATTGAGACGCCCGTCCTGGCCGACCGCCTGGCGATGATCGCCGCCGTGGAGACCTTCACCTGTCTGGCCGCCCCGGCCCCGTTGGACCTGCCGTTCGACGCTCGCCCCGCCGACGCCGCGCGCCTGCAGGCCACGGCCGCCCGGGCTGGAGTCCGCGCCCTGCGTCTGAACCGCCTTGCGCCGCCCATCGGCTTCGCGCTGGCCCTGCCCGAGGCCGAGGCCGAGGCGGCCAAGCCGACGCGTCCCCTGCAAACCGCCCCCGAATCCAAGCCTGTGGTCAAGGAACGCATCGTCGAGCGCGTGGTGGAACGGATCGTGCAGCGCGGCGGCCCCGCCCGCCGCAAGCTGCCCGACCGCCGCAAGGGCTATATCCAGAAGGCGGCCGTCGGCGGCCACAAGGTCTATCTGCATACCGGCGAATACGAGGATGGCGAGGTCGGCGAGATCTTCATCGACATGCACAAGGAAGGCGCCGCCTTCCGCAGTTTGATGAACAATTTCGCCATCGCCATCTCGATCGGCCTGCAATACGGCGTGCCGCTGGACGAATATGTCGACGCCTATGTGTTCACGAAATTCGAGCCCGCCGGACCGGTCACCGGCAATGACTCCATCCGTTCGGCGACCTCGATCCTCGACTATATTTTCCGCGAGTTGGGGGTTTCCTATCTGAACCGGGACGACCTCGCCAATGCCGACCCCGGCGAGTTCAACGCCGACGGCCTGGGCCGTGGCGAGGGCGTCGCCGAGAGCGAGGCCGAGCCCTTGCCCGCCAGCAAATTCATCTCCAAGGGCTTCTCGCGCGGCGCGGCGCCCGACAACCTGGTGTTCCTGCCATTCGGCGGCCGCCGGACCGACGAAGCGCCGGCGTCGGGAGCCTCCGGCGAGGTTTGCCCCGCCTGCGGCGACCTGGCGCTGAGCCGCAAGGGCGGGCTGGTGGTCTGTGACAGCTGTGGAACCCAGGCCAACGGCCGGAGCGGCAGCGACGGCATTATCAACTAGCGCCTTCAAAGGTGGCGCCCCGTCGGAACCCGCGTTTGCTTGGCCTTAAGCTTGCAGGGCCATGCTTAATCGACTTTCCCGCCGAAAGACGCGTGCCTGCATGAAAACGATCGCCTCGCTCCTCGCCGTCACCGCCCTGGCTTTCGCGGTCCCGGCTGCGGCCCAGAACGCCAGCCAGATCGCCAAGGTCCGGGCCGGCGCCAACTGCCCGCATTGCAACCTGTTCCAGGCCGACCTGAGCAACACGGTGCTCAAGAGCAAAAACCTGGCCGGCGCACGGCTGCGGCAGGCCGATCTAAGCCTAGCCGAGATGAACCGCACCAATTTCGCCGGCGGCGACCTGCGCGACGTCAATTTCTACGGCGGCGTCTTTGGCGGAGCCAGCTTCGCCGGCTCCAACCTGACCAACGCCAGCTTCGTCGGGGCCTATCTGGAAGGAGCCAATTTCAGGAGCGCCACCCTGGCTGGGGTCAACTTCTCGGGCGCCGAGATGGACCGCGCCGCAGGCCTCACCCAGCTCCAACTGAACCGCGCCTGCGGCGACGATTCGACCCGCCTTCCGCGAGGCCTGTCGCTGCCCACCTGCCGTTAAACTTCCGTCATTACCGCGATTTAAGTGGCGCTGGGCGCCTCGCGGCCCCAAATCGTAACTCACACGGTCGCTTATTCTTGACCGAGTTGGAGGTCTCGATGTCCCGATTGGGGATCACTATCGCCGCCCTGACCCTGGCCCTGTCCGTCTTTGGCGCCCAAGCCCATGCCGGGGTCGAGGACAAGGACGTTCCGCGGATGATCTCGCTCGGCGGGACCTGCGTGAACTGCGAACTGGCGGGACGCAAGCTGACCGGCGCGCGCTTCACCGGCGCCAACTACGCCAAGGCCAATCTGATGGGCGCCGACCTGCGTGGCGCCAGCTTCTTCGGATCCAACTTCGTCGCCGCCGACCTGTCGCGGGCCGACCTGCGCGGCGCCGAGATGCGCGGCGCCAACTTCGTCCACGCCATCTTCACCGACGCCAAGATGTCCGGCATCGAAAGCAGCGGCGCCAATTTCCAGGCCGCCGACCTGGGCCGCGTCGACCTGTCGTCGTCCGAGCTGCAAGGGGCCAATTTCGTCGGGGCCAATCTGGAGCGCGCCAACCTGTCGAGCAGCGAGCTGAACGGGGCCAATCTGCAGGGCGTCAACGCCCGCAGCGCGAACTTCACCTCGGCCGAGCTGAACGCCAGCAATCTGATGGGCGGCAATTTCGAGCGGGCGGTGTTTCGAAATGCCGAGTTCAACGGCTCGGGCCTGCGCGGCGCGATCTTCAACGGGGCCGACTTCCGAGGCGCCGACCTGTCGGGCGCCAATCTCGGCGGGGCTGATCTGTCGGGCGCCAAGGGCCTGGACCAGGACCAGCTCGACGAAACCTGCGGTGACCAAGGCACCCGCCTGCCGGCCGGGCTGAGCGTTCGAAACTGTTCCGGCGACCACCGAAACATCCGGGTCAGCCAGGACTTCCAGCGCGCCCAGGCCGAGGCCCATCGCGCCGTGGTCGCGGCCGCCGCCGCGCTGAGCAAGCCGCCCAAGCCGCCCCGGGCCCCTAGTCCGCCCAAGCCGCCAAAAGAGCTGAAATACTAGGCTCGACCTGGCCTGAAAATCAGGAAGCCCTCCGATCCCGATGGAGCGGAGGGCTTTGTGTTGTCCGCTACACCTTGATCGGCGGGGCCGAGCGGATGTGCAGTTCCTTGTATTGCCGCTCGGCGGCCTCGGCAGGGGCGTTCATCAGCAGGTCCTGGCCCTGCTGGTTCAGCGGGAAGGCGATGACTTCCCGGATAGCTTGCTGCTCAGCCAGCAGCATGACGATCCGGTCGATGCCGGGGGCCAAGCCGCCATGGGGCGGGGCGCCATAGCGGAAGGCGTTGAGCATGCCGCCGAACTGCTCCTCGACCACCTCGGCGCCGTAGCCGGCCACCTCAAAGGCCTTGAGCATGATCTCCGGCTTGTGGTTCCGGATCGCGCCCGAGCACAGCTCGTAGCCGTTGCAGACGATGTCGTACTGGTAGGCCAGGATCGACAGCGGGTCCTGGCTCTCCAGGGCCGCCATCTCGCCCTGCGGCATCGAGAACGGGTTGTGCGAGAAATCGACCTTCTTCTCGTCCTCGTTCCATTCGAACATCGGGAAGTCGACGATCCAGCAGAAGCGGAACTGGTCCTCGTCGACCAGCTTCAGCTCGGTCCCGACCCGCGTGCGGGCGCTGCCGGCGAACTTGGCGAAGACGGCGGGATCGCCGGCCACGAAGAAGGCGGCGTCGCCAGTCTTCAGGCCCAGCTGCGCGGCGATGGCCGCGGCCTTCTCCCCGCCGATGTTCTTGGCGATGGGCCCCGCCGCGCCCTCTTCATTGCCGTGCTCGTCGGCGGCCCGCCAGAAGATGTAGCCCAGGCCCGCCGCGCCCTCGCCCTGCGCCCAGGAATTCATCCGGTCGCAGAAGGCGCGGTTGCCGCCGGTCGGGGCCGGGATGGCCCAGATGGCGTTCTTGGGATCGGCCGCCAGGATCTTGGCGAACAGGCCAAAGCCGCCCTCGCGGAAATGCTCGGAGACGTCCTGCATCTCGATCGGGTTGCGGAGGTCCGGCTTGTCGCTGCCGTATTTCTGCATCGACTCCCGGTAGGGGATGCGCTGGAACGGATAGGTCGAGACCCGCTTGCCGTTGGCGAACTCTTCAAAGACCCCGTGCATCACCGGCTCGATGGCCGCGAACACGTCCTCTTGGGTCACGAAGCTCATCTCGACGTCGAGCTGGTAGAATTCCAGCGACCGGTCGGCCCGCAGGTCCTCGTCGCGGAAGCACGGGGCGATCTGGAAATAGCGGTCGAAACCGCTGACCATCAGCAGCTGCTTGAACTGCTGCGGAGCCTGGGGCAGCGCGTAGAACTTGCCCGGATGCAGGCGCGACGGCACCAGGAAGTCGCGGGCCCCTTCCGGCGACGACGCGGTCAGGATCGGGGTCTGGAACTCGTTGAAGCCCTGGCCGAACATCCGCGAGCGGATCGACTGGATGACCTTGCTGCGCAGCACGATGTTCCTGTGCAGGGTCTCGCGGCGCAGATCGAGATACCGGTGCTTGAGGCGGATTTCCTCGGGGTAATCGGGCTCGCCGAACACCGGCAGCGGCAGCTCGGCGGCCTCGCTCAGCACCTCGACGGCGGTGACGCGGATCTCGACCTCGCCGGTCGGCAGGCCCGGATTCACGGCGGCGGCGTCGCGGGCCACGACCTCGCCGTCGATCTTGATGACGCTCTCTGCCCGCAGGCGCTCGACGATGGCGAAGCCCGGGGTCTCGGGGTGCAGCACCAGCTGGGTCAGGCCGTAATGGTCACGCAGGTCGATGAACACCAGGCCGCCGTGGTCCCGCTTGCGGTGGATCCAGCCCGTCAGGCGCGCACCGGCGCCGGTGGCGCTGGCGCGGAA
>JACMOF010000217.1 GCA_014378155.1 Caulobacter sp.
GCTCGCCTCGAGCCCCGCCTTGGCCGATCCCAAGGGCGAGACCCGCTACACCGTCGACCAGCCCGGCGGCCGCCCGGCCGATGCGCGGCTGGTGTGGTCCGACGAGTTCTACCGCCCCGGCCCGGTAGACCGCCGCAAATGGCGGTTCGACACCTCGCGCAACAAGCTGGGTTGGTGGAACGACGAGCTGCAGTACTATGCCGCTGGCCGCCATCAGAACGTGCGGGTGGTGAATGGCCGGCTGGTCATCGAGGCGCGCCACGACGACCTGGCCGATCCGAAGCCGGCCGACTGGGGCGGCCAGCGCTATAGCTCAGCCAAGCTGATGACCCAGGGCCTGGCCGGCTGGACCTACGGCTTCTTCGAGGTGCGCGCGAAGCTGGCCTGCGGTCGCGGAACCTGGGCGGCGGTCTGGATGATGCCCGCCGACCCCAAGGCGCCTTGGCCGCAGGGCGGCGAGATCGACATCATGGAGCATGTCGGCTGGGACGAGGGCGTGGTGCACGGCACGCTGCATACCGGGAAATACAATCACGCGGTCGGCAAGGCGCGGGGCGGGCAGGTCAAGCTGCCCGACGTCTGCGGGGCCTTTCACCGCTACCAGCTGGACTGGACCAAGGACCGCATCCTGATCGGCGTGGACGACCGCGCCTTCATGCGGATCGACAACGACCAGCCGGGCGATGTCGGCGCCTGGCCGTTCGACAAGCCGCAATATCTGATCCTCAACCTCGCGGTCGGCGGCTGGGGCGGCCAGAAGGGTATAGACGACGCCGCGTTCCCGGCCCGGTTCGAGGTGGACTATGTGCGGGTCTATCAGCAGGGGCGGTGAAGCTGTCGACATTCAGCCGCGCGCCCCCATTCGACCGTCATTCCCGCCCTTGTGGCGGGAACCCCTCTGTCCGCCGCAAGGGCAGGGGTGTGGCGCGCCCGCGCGCCGAGGCGCTTCACCGTCGGCTGAACCAGGGGTTCCCGCCACAAGGACGGGAATGACGGTCAAAAAAAAGGAGATGGCTTGGAGCAGGTCGGTCGCTCAAAGCTCAAAGCGCCAATCACCCCAAGGAAGGCGTCAGGCCCCACATGCCTTGAAGAACGCCTTCACCCCCGCCCGGTCGCTCGGCGCGGCGTCGAGGTTGTGGCGTTCGTCGGCGACCAGCAGGGTCAGGTCGCCGGTGCGGCGGAAGGCGCTGAGAGCCGAGGCGTCGGTCGTGGTTCGGGCCTGCAGCAGGCCTTCCGCCATGTCCGAGGCCATTCGCTGGGCCGGCAGGCGGGTGACGACGCGACCCGAGGCCAGGGCGATTTCGCGACCAGATAGGCTGGTCGCGGTCACGGTGACCGCCGAGGTGCCCGGCGCGCAGGCCAGCATCATCACCACGTCGTCGCTGTTGGGACGGCCATAGGCCAGTTTCAGGCCGTCGCCCGTATTGTCCATGTAGCTCCAGCCGTAGCCGGGCGCCGACGATCTTTCCGAGGCGCAGGCGCCAAGGGCGAGGGCCAGAAACAGGGCGGGCGCGATCAGGCGGCGAGACATCGGCGGGTTCCCCTTCGTTAGGAGAACGCCGGCAGAGCTTTCAGGTTCACAACCGCCAGTCGGTGACCCCGTCGCCGCCTGCCCTCAACGTCCCCACTCGGCCGATGGCGAAGGCGTCCTGAGCGGTCAGGGCCGCCAAGGTGTCACCATCGTCACCAGGCACGCGGGCCAGGACACGCCCTTGCGCCGTGCGGACGATCGCCACGCCGTGGGTAGGGGCGCCGTCGCGGTCGTAGAGCACGGTGTGGGTCTCCAGCCGCGCCGGCCCCTCGGCGGCTTCCAGGAAGGCCGGAACGGAGCCGCGCCGAGCGTCGGCTTGCGCCTGCACGCTGGCCGGCCTTAGCAGGGCTCCGTCGTCAGGGCATGGCCAGTCACCGAGCACCAGGCCATGGTGCTTGGTGACGAACTCGCCCTGGCCGTAGAGCAGGCCGGTCCCGCCGCCGTCGCGCAGTCGCCGGGTCATGGCGACCGCCGCGTGGGTCATGTAGTCGTTCATCGGCGCCCCGAAGAA
>JACMOF010000218.1 GCA_014378155.1 Caulobacter sp.
GATGGACGGGGAGGGGCGCGTCTATGTCGCCAACGGCCAGGTGTTCGTCCATGCCCCGGACGGTCGGGAGCTGGGGCGCGTGGACATCCCTGAACGACCCCTGCAACTGCTGTTCGGAGGCCCGGACAAGCAGACGCTGTTTGTTCTGACCCACCACGCGATCTACGCGATCCGGCGTCCATAGATCCAGGGTTTGCGGCCGCCAGGAGTCCGGGGGCAGGCCTTTGGCGCGCCCTCGAGGCTGGCGGCTGGCGCGCCGGATCGGCCGGCCTACGACCATGGTCGTAATGGTGAGCGCCCCGCTTGTCTGACAGCTTCCTGCCTAGGCCATCGCAGATGGACTCAACGAAAAACGGGAGGCTGCAGGGATGAGTGCTTTAGGTCGGAAACGAGGGGCGTCACCCTTCCTGAACGTGTTGCTCGCGACGAGCGCGATCGCGATGGTCGTATCGGCTGGAACGGCCAGCGCGCAGGCGTCAGCTGGCCCCGCATCGCCCGAACCAGAGGCCACGGCCTTGACCGAGATTGTCGTCACCGGCTCGCGGATTCGGTCCACCGGCTTCACCGCCCCGACGCCGACCCAGGCGCTGGGCCAAGCGGACCTCGAGCGCAATGCCGAACCGAACGTCTTCACGACCATCGCTCAACTGCCCTCCCTGCAGGGCTCGACCGGCGCGACCACGGGCACGTTCAGCACATCGAGCGGCTCGCAAGGCCTGAGCTCGTTCTCGCTGCGCGGCCTGGGCACCATCCGGACCCTGACCCTGCTGGACGGCCAGCGCGTGGTGCCGGCTAACATCACGGGCGTGCCCGACATCAGCCTCTTCCCGCAACTGCTGGTCCAGCGCGTCGATGTGGTGACCGGCGGCGCCTCGGCCTCATACGGCTCCGACGCGGTCGGCGGCGTGGTCAACTTCATCACCGACAAGCACTTCGAAGGCTTCAAGGCCAATGTCTCGGCCGGGCAGACCACCTATGGCGACGACAAGCAGGTCGTGCTGCAGCTGGCGGCGGGCAAGGCCTTCCTGAACGATCGCCTGCACGTCCAGGTCAGCGGCGAATATGACGACGAGGACGGCGTGCCGGCCGGCGGCTTCGGTGAAGACGCGCCGGGCAGTCGCGACTGGTACACCACCGCGACCCTGGTCAATCGCGGGGTCACCAATGACGGCTCGCCACAGTACCTCTATCGCGAGCACGCCCAAGCCTATCAGTACACCAAGTATGGCCTGATCAGCGCCGGGCCGTTGCAGGGCACCGCCTTCGACCAGGCCGGCAACCCGTTCCAGTTCCAGTACGGCTCCAACGGCGTGCCGTCCAAGGCCGCGAACGGCGCGGTCGTCGGCTGCTATTCGTCCGGCGGCTTCTGCGTCGGCGGTGACCTGTCGGGCAATGTCGGCATCGGCACGTCGCTGCAGTCCGAAATCAAGCGGATGAACAGCTATGGCCGCGTCGCCTACGACATCGACGACAATAACGAGATCTACGGAACGCTGAACATCGCCCGCGTCGAGAGCAGCAATCAGCCCAATCCGGGCGGGGCCACCACCGGCCTTACGATGCAGTGCTCCAACCCCTATCTGCCGGCTTCGGTCGTGGCCGCCTGCGCGGCCAACAACATCACCAGCTTCACCTTCGGCACCAGCAACGCCCTGCTGCCCAATAATATCGCGGTTCATCCCACGCGGACGCAATATCGCGGCGTGATCGGCGCCGACGGCAAGTTCGCCGCCTTCGGTTCGGATTGGCACTACGACGCCTATTACACGCACGGCGAGAACACCACCAACATCCACGTCAACAACATCATGTTGACCCCGCGCTACAGGGCGGCCATCCAGGCCACCCTGGTCAACGGCCAGATCGTGTGTTCCGACCCCGTCGCCCGCGCCAATGGCTGCGCGCCGATCAACGTCTTCGGCGGCCAGCGGCCCAGCGACGCGGCGCTCAAGTACATCGAGCCCGAGAACGGCCCGCACCAGCATTCGGTCCAGAAGCAGGACGTCGCCAGCATCAACTTCAGCGGTGAGCCCATTCAAGGCTGGGCGGGACCGGTGGCTGTGGCCTTGGGCGGCGAATATCGCCGCGAGGCCTACCACGTCCAGGGCGACCCCTATGGCGACGGCTCGGCGGCCTCGCCCTACAGCACTGACTATCCGGCGGATCCGTTGCTCAATAAGGCGGGCAACAACTGGTACGCGGGGAACTATCACTCTGGCGCCGGCAAATACAGCGTCAAGGAAGCCTATCTGGAAGTAAATCTTCCTCTGGTGAACTCGGACGCAGCGGGCAAGGCCAACCTGAACGCTGCCGGCCGCTGGACCGACTACAGCACCTCGGGCACTGTCTATACCTGGAAGGTAGGCGGAACCTGGGACACCCCCGTCGACGGCGTCCGCCTGCGGGCCGTCACCTCGCGTGACGTGCGCGCGCCCAACCTTTCGGAGCTCTTCGCGGCCCCGGTCACCACCACGATACCCAACTTCACCATTCCCACGTCGACGACGCCGCCACCAGGCCAGCCCTCGGGCCCCGGCGCGCTGCTGGTTCTCCAGAACGTGGTCGGCAATGCAAACTTGAAGCCCGAGATCGCCAAGAACAC
>JACMOF010000219.1 GCA_014378155.1 Caulobacter sp.
GGCCTGCAGTGGACACCAGACGAAGACACGATGGCCTATGCCCGCTACAGCCGGGGCTATAAGGCCTTTGGCTTCTCCGCCGGTGGCTCCCTTGCTGTGCCCAAGGCCGATCCGGAGTTCGCGAACGCCTACGAGATCGGGGTCAAGAAGAACTTCCCGACGCTCCAACTGAACGCCGCCCTGTTCTATATTGACTATCGGGACCTGCAGGCGCCGGTCACCATCCGGGTCGGCCCAACCAACGTCGGGCAGTTCGTGAACATCGCCAAGTCGCGGTCCAGCGGACTGGAGGTCAGCGCGATCTGGCAGCCAGCGCCCCCAATTCGTTTGACCTTGGATTATGGCTACAACCCAACCAAAATCTTGAAGAGCGTGCCGCTTGTTGACGTCAATGATAACGTCACCACGACGGCGGTTAGCGTCGAAGGCAACCGGCTCCCGCAAGCGCCTGAGCACAAGATCGCACTGAACGGCGCCTACACCTTTGATACCGATGCCGGCGCCCTCACCTTGGGAGCCACCTACCTCTACCGGAGCGAAGCCTACGCCAACGTCTTCACCCGCAGCTACAACGAGGCCCCTTCCTGGGATCAGGTGGATCTGCGGGCGTTCTGGCAACCGACCGGCGGCAAGTACACCGTCATCGCCTATGTCAAGAACGTCTTCGACACGGCTGGCTATGACGCGGCGGTCGCCGGGTCGAATCGCAATCGCCCCTTGAACAACGGCGCTCAAAACCTGGAGCTGACGCCGCCACGGCTCTATGGCATGGAGCTACAATATCGCTTCTAGATAGCGGGCAGAACGGAAGGGCGGTGAAAACCGCCGCCCTTCCGCAGCCGTCATGGCATCTACCCGAGGGTCGGATGTGGCCGAGCAAGCTGGCTTAAGAAAAATCGGCGTCCGCCCAATGACCCACTCGGCGACAGCCTCCAAATAGCCGCCGCAACTGACGCCCTTGGCCTTTCGCCGAGGGCGTCTCCTTATCGGTTTGCTTCCTGCTCCTGGTAGACGTCAAAAGAGACGACGGCGACACCATTGCGGTGTTCAGCTCTGCGACGCCTGGAACCGGTCCAGCTCGGCGATGGCGCAGATAGACCTTGCTCTACCGAACACCAGCAGAGACCCTCGCCGAGTGTGTTGCAGCGATCCGTTGAGCCCACAGGACATCTGGGGCGGCGCCGGAAATTTCGACAGTTGGCTAAGGTGGGTTCAGGGATGAACCGGCTTTCATTCGTTTGGGTCAATCGGCATAGGGATCGGCAAAGAGATCGGCAAAAACATCGGCAAGAAGATCGGTAAGGTGGGGTTTAATCCTATGTGCTAAAAGGACTTCGTGCTTCTCTTGAGCCCGAAAAAGATCGGCAAGAATGACCTCTCCCGAGACCGTTGGCCGGATTGAACCGACACTCCTTGATGGAGCCACAGCCCCGATTGCCGATGCGCTCGCCGACTTGACGGCGCGGGCATCGATGTTGGGGGCTGCGCTGCATCCCCGCACCGCACAGCAACTTGCCTCGCTCGTGCGCGTCATGAACTCTTACTACAGCAACCTCATCGAGGGGCACATCACCCGGCCGCGTGACATCGAGCGCGCGCTGTCTGGCGATCTCGATGATGACGAGGGGCGGCGAAACCTTCAGATCGAAGCCGCCGCCCACGTTCGCGTTCAAGCTCACATCGACCTTCTGTGTGCCCAGGGCGCCTTGCCCGACCCCGTGTCGGTAGAGTTCCTAAAGGGGCTTCACGCGGAGTTCTATCAAGACGCACCCGAAGCGATGCTCCTGCTGAAGGGGGTTCATCACAGCTTCGGCATGGAGCCGGGCCGCTTCCGCGATAAGCCCGAGCACGACGTGGAGGTCGGCCGCCATCTGCCGCCTTCGAGCGAGCGCGTCGCCGCCTTCATGGATCGCTTCGCCCAACGGTATGCCCGGGATCAGTTGGGGACGGCCGGGAAAATCCTTGCGATCCCGGCGGCCCACCATCGCTTCAACTACATTCACCCATTTCCCGATGGAAACGGCCGCGTCAGCCGCCTGATGAGCCACGCCATGATCCAGACGGCAGGCATCGGCGCCCATGGCCTGTGGTCGGTCTCACGGGGCTTGGCGCGCGGCCTTGGGAGCCGTCAGGAATACAAACAGATGATGGCCCGCGCCGACACGCCCCGTCAGGGGGACCTAGATGGGCGCGGGAATCTCTCGCTCGCCGCCTTGGAAGAGTTCGTCCTGTGGTTCCTGAAGGTCTGCCTCGATCAGGTGACCTTCATGTCCAGCCTGTTTGACCTGCCCAACCTGACGGGGCGGTTGCGGCTCTACGTCGAACGCAGTGGCCGCCTGAAGCCCGAGGCGTTCCGGTTGCTGGAAGAGGCTGCGATCCGAGGCGAGTTCGCCCGAGGTGACGCAGACCGCATCACGCGGCTGCCGGAGCGGACAGCGCGCGTGGTTCTCAGGCAACTGATCGACGAGGGACTTCTGGATTCCGAAACGCCCAAAGGCCCCGTCTCACTCCGTTTCCCAACCAAGTCCCTCGACCTGCTGTTTCCGCAGCTTTTTCCGGCGACTTGATGCGGCTTGGCTTTGAAGGTGTCGGCCATGCCGGAAAAGGGCGGATTCTAATCGCGCGACGGCGCCGTTCACGGCCACCATGGGCGAGGCGGGTGTGTTGGCGGGCCTGATGAGCCGTCTATCTGGCGGCGTCCGTGGCGATGGCCCGGCGAGGCTGAACGACGCCAGCACCTATCTCCAGGCGACTTTCCTTCGAACCCGTGGCCGATGAACTGGAACACCCATCCCAGCAGAAAGCCGACCGCGATGACTGCGGCGGCGGACGGTACGGCCATGCGTGTTGTCAGCGCGTGCGCCGCGGCATAGCAGGCGGCGATCAGGGTCATCGAAGCCGCGCGGACCCTGGGTATCGCGGTGCATGACCACGTCATTGTCGGCCGCGCCGAGGTCGCCAGCTTCAAGGCGCTGGGGTTGATCTAGCCCTGGCGCCCTCGCTCATTGTCAGGGCGGAGGTGGTTCGGGCCGAAATCCCGGATAGACGAAGGCTCCCGATATCAGCTCGCACTCGGGCGCGCTCACGCCGGAGCTGCGGGCGACGTCGTACCAGGTACTCGCCAGCCGCAGCCCCATTTCCGCGACGATGGCGGCAGCCCCGTCGGTCTTCAGGAGAAAGCGCGGGCTTTGTGAGATCAGGTTTTCCGCCGTGGCGATGCGGCCGGCGTCTCCGATCACCAGCGCCAGATCGCGGCGTTCCAGGCTGATCGGGGTCGATGGCGTCAGGTCGTAGGCCGGCGACAGCCGCCAATCCCTGGCCTTGGCGATCATCGCGTGATTGCGCGGGTGATCGTCGGCGTTGGAGATCAGGGCGTTGAAGGTCATCCGGCGGAAAAGCTCGCGCGCATCCCGGGCGGGCTCGGCGCTGACCCGGCGCAGTTCCTCGGCCAGCAGCACATAGGACCAGCGATCCCGCGCCCGATGGCTGTCCTCCGTCCGCAGGAGGGTCAGGGCGCTGATCATCCGGGCGCGGGTGTAGCCCGCCGCCACGCGCTCGCGGTCAAAGCGGCGGACCATCAGGACGTCTCGCCCTCCCGCCAGCACCACCTTGCTGTCGGCGGCTTCCAGGCCGCAGGCCCTGGCAAGCGTGAGCATGGCGTGTTCGACCCGGGCGCTGTTCCAGCGGTCATCCTGGCGATTGAACTTGGCGATCCATAGAGCGCCCTCGTCCTCGACGACGGCCTTGGGCCTGGCCCCGCCCATGGAGGTGCCGACCAGAAGCAGATCCTCGATCTGCTGGTTGGCGGCGTCGGGCGCCAGCTCTTCGTCGGCGATCAGGGCGTCGGCGATCCGCTGCAGCTTCTCCAGCGCGACGGTCTGGTTGAAATCGCGGCGCGGCGCCGGGGGCTCCGCATTGAGGCCGAAACCCAGCGCGCCGGCGCGGTCGTCGGCGGAGTGCAAGAGATAGTCGATTTCTCCGAGCTGCGGCTTGCCGGCATGTTTGTCGATGACGCGGCGGCCCCAATAGTCGGGGCTGGCGTCGCGCAGGGCGCCGAACACGCCGCCGAGCGCGGCGGTCTCGTAGGTGCGGGGTGCGAGCTTCAGCTCGACCGGATCGATTTCAACGGCGTCCGGATGCGCCAGGTAGCGCCGGCCATAGACGAAACGTCCGACGGACGTGCCGGTCCTGTCGGTCTCCATGACAAAGCGACCGGCGGTGATCGGCTCAACGGCCCCTGGCAGGGTGATATGGACAAAGGCCTCTGCCATCGGCCTTAGAAATCGTTGTCCAAGGCTTCACCGCGCCGCGCGCGAATCCTGGCCTTGGAGCGTGCAAGAACCTGTCCTTCCTGGTCGCGAGCTGGGTCGGCCAGGCTGTGCATGTCGGCGAGAAGGTCGAAGGCCCAAAGCAGGGCGGCATAGATCGCGACACTGGTTGTTGGCTTGCCACGTTCGGCGTCCGACACGGCGCGGCGACCCGCTCCAATCTTTTGGGCGACCTCCTCGACGGTCAGGTTTCGACGCAGGCGTGCTGTCCGCAGGTTCGCCCCGAGTTCTGTCAGGGCAAGTTCCACGGGATAGGGCGGTGCGAGGAGCAGCGTGTTGCGGGCGGGCATGGGCGTTCAAGAGCCAGTTAGGCGACCTATTGTGCGTCAAAGAGCAAACCACAATTTCGCAGAGCCTGCAAGGCGCACGCTCTTGAACGCGCTTAAGGCCGCTTATCGATCCTTCAAGAGCACATTACGAGTGACGGATGCCGGCGCGGGCCTTTTGGGTGGCGGGCGCCGGATGTCGGCGAGGGGAGCCGGCGCGGCCGGCGTTGTGATCAGCCCGGTCGGATTCTGCCTGAGCTGACGGCGGAGAGGCGCAGTGTTCTCGGTGTCGGCTGACCCTCCTTCAATCTTGGGGAGGCCGGCGCTTCGTTCGGCGAGGCCCGGGGGTTGTCGCGTCTGGGGTGCGGCGGGGGTCATCGCAGGTCCTGGACCCCGAGCCCACGGCGCCAGGGATGCGGGAGCGAGTGCAAGAGGCAGTGGATCCGTCCTGTCGATGAGGGCCCGAACCCCTCTGGCTTGTTGTGACCTCGCCACCGCCCGGCGCCCACCACAAGGGACGCTGCGCTCAAAGCCCTTGTGGGGGACGCCGGCCGTCGGCGCGAGACGGTCAACGAGCCGATGGGCTCCGCACCCCACTCCGAAAAGGGATTTCTCCCAATGCAACTTACAGCCTTCTCTCCCGTAACTGGCGCCATGAGCAGCTTCGAGGCCCAGGCCCTGCTGCTGGACGACCCCCGAGTCCACCCCGCAGAGGACGCTCTCCAACAACTCGGCCACGCCCTGATGAACGAAGTGCTCGATGTCTTCTCCGAGACGGCCTTGGAGGACTTTCAGTCGACCATCTGCGAGTCCCTGATCGGCGCCTTCCATTCCGCCGCCCAGCGCATCGAGCGTGAAGCCGACAAGGCCCGGGATGATCTCAACCGCTTCGCCCGCGACTTCGACGGCTCCGAGATCGCCGACACCGAGATGCAGGCCGCCACCCAGAAGGCCCGCGCCGCCGATGTCGCCACCCTGGCCCTTGAGATGGTCCGAGACGCAGCGGCCGCCAGCTATACGACATCGACCGGCGACGTCTGGAGCCCCTGGAAGGGTTCTGCGAAGGCTTCGCGCTCCACGGCCGCCCAGATCGAGGCTCGTGAAGCCATCCGTTCCGCCAAGGCCCGCAAGCACTCCGCGACCGACCCCGGCGCGATCATCGTAGCCTTCCGTGCAGCTCCCCAGGCCGATACCGCCGACGACGCGAACCGCATCTTCGACGCCCTGAACTGGGCTCTTGTCCAATGGCCGCAGATGGCGCTGGCCACCACGGGCGCCAAGGGCGGTGAGAAGATCGCCATCAAGTGGGCCAAGCAGAAGAACGTGACGCTGGTGCTCGCCAAGGCCGATTTCGACCGACACGGCCGTGCGGCGCCGTTCCGGGCCAACGACGAACTGATCGCCCTCGAACCGGTGTGCGTGCTCACCCTGACGAACACGCTCAATCCCGAGCGGGGCGCTGGAATGCAGCCTTTCGGACCGGCCCTCAATCTCGGCCAAAAGGCCGGCGAGAAGGGGATCCGTCACCAGGTGGTCAAGGCGCGAGCTTAAGGCCCGCGTCGCGGCGGCCTTCGGGCCGCCGCACCCGCCTTCTGGCGGGTGAAAGGGTGGAGGTGCGCTGCGCTTCCACTTCCTAGTGGTCAAAATCTGACGTTTGAGTCCCGCAGGTCGCACCTGGCCGTCGAAAACCCGAACGTCCGCTTCACGCCCCGAAGCCAACGGGGAGAATCGACCGTTTGCGTACGTTGGTCAGGCCGTGGCCTCACTGCCGCTCCGCGGCATGAGCGGAGGCTGGGCTATGCGAGGTGAGCGCACTCTCAGTGCGCGCAGACCGGAAAACCGTTTCGTATTCCAGGATGGACGCTGATACGAAGGACCCCACACCGGCCCGGATCGACGGGTGGAACCACTATCATGAACCTGCTCTCGGTAGAAACATCCCCCGCCTCATCGGGTCCGGCGGACATTGGGCAGGCCGACATCGAACTTTTGCACAGCATCAGCACCGCGCTGATTGCCGAGCAGGATCAAGTGGAGCTTTACGGCAAGATCGTCGATGCCGCAGTTGCGATCACGCGTTCGCAGTTCGGGACAATGCAGATCTTGTGCCCACAGGATGATCGCTCGGGTAATGCTGGAAAACTAAATCTGCTTTGCTCCCGCGGTTTTCCGCAGGAGGCCGTCGAGTTCTGGCAATGGGTCAGCCCTGAAGCCCGCAGCAGCTGTACGAAAGCGCTCAAGTCCGGCCAACGGGAGATCATATACGATTTCGAAGAATGGGATGCGATAGCCGGCACCGAAGACCTCCTCGCTTTCCGACGGACCGGCATCCGGTCAGCTCAGACGACACCTCTTCTGTCGCGTGATGGCAATCTACTTGGAATGATATCGACGCACTGGTGCGAGCCGCATAAGCTATCCGATCGGGATTTGCGCTTGCTTGATATCTTGGCGCGGCAGGCCGCCGATCTTCTGGAACGCACAATCGCCGAGGAAGCGCTTCGCGCGCGCGAGCAGGAGCTGGACCGCACATGTGCAGCATTGCGCGAGACCGAGGAGTTGCAGAAGCTTCTGACCGGCGAATTGAGCCACCGCGTGAAGAATATGCTTGCCACGGTGCAGGCCATCGCATCGCAGACTTTGCGTCACTCCGATAACCCGGCCGATTTCGTTAAAAGTTTCGGCGGCCGGATCGAGTCGATGTCCCGGGTACATTCGCAGTTGAGCATCAACGAATGGAAGGGCACTCAGCTCCAGGACATCGTGCGCGATCAGATGAAGCTCGGGCCGGTGGATGAGGCCCAGATTATAGCGTCCGGTCCCCCAGTCTACCTCGACGCCATGAACGTGCCGAAGATGGCGATGATACTTCATGAGCTGGGCACAAATTCGCTCAAGTATGGGGCGTTATCGAAACCGGACGGCAACGTGACGATCGCCTGGAATGTTGACGGCCAAAGGCTCGAAGTGTGTTGGACCGAGCACGGCGGTCCAGCAGTCGCGGCGCCTATCAGGCACGGCTTCGGAACCAAGTTAATCCAAGCGACGGCACTCGGCGCTGGCGGCGACGCCGAGATGTTGACCGATGCTGAGGGTGTGCGGTGGAACATCACGCTTCCGCTTTCCGTGGACCCGTCGTCGAACGAGAGGTCGATCTATCCAGCTGTCGGCGAAGCGCTTGGTGTTGATCAAGATTCGACGGAGCCGGTTGGGCAAGTTGATCTGAAGAGGCTCGAAGGCAAGCGTATCCTTGTCATCGAGGACGAGCCGATGCTGGCAATGGATATCGCCGGAGAGCTGGAGGCTGCTGGCGCCTACGTCATTGGACCAGCCGGAAATGCGGCGGCCGCACTGAGCCTGATCGAGCAATATCGGTTTGACGGAGCCTTGCTGGATGCCAATCTTGACGGCTATCCCGTCGATGATATCGCAGCCTTATTGGCCCGAAAGAATATTCCGTTCGTCTTTGTGAGCGGATACAACAGAAGTTCACTGCCGACATTGTTCGACCAGGTCGAATTATTGTCGAAACCTTTCGATAATAAGCGGCTGTTGGCAGTGGCGATTAAACTCGTCACATAGACAGCCCGCCTTGAGGTA
>JACMOF010000023.1 GCA_014378155.1 Caulobacter sp.
CATAACGCCCCGATGAGCGAGACCCCGCAAAAGCGCCTCTATATCAAGACCTACGGCTGTCAGATGAACGTCTATGACAGCGAGCGCATGGCCGATGTCCTGCGGCCGCTGGGCTATGGGATTGTCAGCGAGCCCGAGGGCGCCGACCTGGTGGTGCTCAACACCTGCCATATCCGCGAGAAGGCCACCGAGAAGGTCTATTCGGAGCTCGGCTATATCAAGCAGATGAAGGCCCGTCGGGCCGAGGCCGGCGGGACCATGACCATCGCCGTGGCCGGCTGCGTGGCCCAGGCCGAGGGCCAGGAGATCATGCGGCGACAGCCGGCCGTCGATCTTGTGGTCGGGCCCCAGGCCTATCATCAGCTGCCCGAGCTGATCGCCCGCGTTCACCGGGCGACCGGCGAGCGCCTCAGCGCCGACTTCGCCGCCGACGAAAAGTTCGACGCCTTGCCGGCCGAGCGCCAGGTCAATGGCGTGACCGCCTTCCTGACCGTGCAGGAGGGCTGCGACAAGTTCTGCACATTCTGCGTGGTGCCCTATACCCGCGGCGGCGAGTGGTCGCGGCCGCCCGGGCAGATCGAGGACGAGGCCAAGCGCCTGGCCGACCAAGGCGTGCGCGAAGTCACACTGCTGGGCCAGAACGTCAACGCCTATGACGGCGGCGGGTATACCCTGGCCAAGCTAGTGCGGCGTCTGGCGAAGATTCCCGGTCTGGATCGCATCCGCTACACCACCAGCCACCCGCGCGACATGGGCGACGACCTGATCGAGGCCCATGCCGAACTGCCGGAGCTGATGCCCTATCTGCACCTGCCGGTGCAGGCCGGATCGGACAAGATCCTCAAGGCCATGAACCGCGACCACACGGCCGAGAGCTATGTGCGGCTGATCGAGAAGATTCGCGCCGGCCGGCCCGACATCGCCATGAGCGGCGACTTCATCGTCGGCTTCCCCGGCGAGCGCGACGGCGATTTCGACAAGACCCTGGAGCTGATCCGCGAGGTCGGCTTCGCCTCGGCCTTCTCGTTCAAATATTCGCGCCGGCCCGGCACGCCCGCCTCGGCCATGCCCGGCCAGGTGGACGAGGCGGTCAAGGCCGAGCGGCTCGAGCGGCTCAACATCCTGCTCGACGAACAGCAGAAAGCGTTCAACGCCGTGCAGGTCGGCAAGACCATGCCGGTGCTGTTCGAGAAAAAAGGCCGCAACCCCGGTCAAATCATCGGCCGCAGTCCCTATCTTCAGTCGGTCCATGCGTTAGGTCCTGACAGCCTGCTGGGCCAGATCGTCCCCGTCCGTATCGAGTCGTCGGCCAAGATGAGCCTGGGCGGCGTGCTCGAGAGCCAACCTCTGCTGGAGTCCGCTTGAGCCGTACGCCTGAGTTCCTGCCTCTGTCCGACACCGCCGTCCGCGCCGTTTCCGGCCCCGGCGGGCGTCACGCCGCCCTGATCGAGGACGCCTTCAAGGTGTTGATCGAGACGCCCGGCGGCGGCGTCACCCTCACCGGCGACGTCAAGGGCCGCACGGGCGCCAAGCGGGCGTTGCGCGACGTTTCGGAGCGGGCCGACGCCGGCGAGGACATCGTCGAAGCCGACATCCGCGTCGCCGTGGGCGAAGCCCAGAGCACCGGCGGTCAAGCCTCGCCCCGCAATGTGCGCAAGGGCTCGGTAGCGCCCAAGACCAAGGCCCAGGCCCGCTACATGGAAGCCATGGGCAGCCATCCGCTATCGTTCGGCCTTGGCCCGGCCGGCACCGGCAAGACCTTCCTGGCGGTCGCCCATGGCGCGGGCATGCTGCTGCGCGGCGAGGTCGACCGGCTGATCGTCACCCGTCCCGCCGTCGAGGCCGGCGAAAAGCTCGGCTTTCTTCCGGGCGACCTGAACGAGAAGGTCGATCCCTACATGGCCCCGGTCTGGGAAGCCCTGACCGACATCATGGGCGCCGAGCAGTTGCGCCGCCGCCGCGAGAAGCTGGAGATCGAGGTCGCCCCGATCGCCTTCATGCGCGGCCGCACGCTGGCCCATGCGTTCGTCATCGTCGACGAGGCCCAGAACTGCTCGCGCCTGCAGATGAAGATGGTCCTGACCCGTCTGGGCGAGAACGCGCGGATGGTGGTGACCGGCGACCCGACCCAGGTCGATCTGCTGAACCCTCGCGATTCCGGCCTGGCCCATGCGGTGTCGATCCTCGAGGGCGTCGAGGGCGTGGCGGTGTCGCGCTTTACTTCGGCCGACGTCGTGCGCCACCCGCTGGTCGAGCGGATCGTCAAGGCCTACGACGCCGACGCCCTGCAGAGTACGCCGCGCTGATGACCCTCACGGTCGACATCGAGATCGAGGACGAAGCCTGGCTCGCCGCCGAGCCCGAGGCCGAGGCCCTGGTCTGGCGCGCCGCCCAGGCGGTGCTCGACGCCCATCAGGACATTGAGGGCCACGGCATCGTCATCCTGCTGGCCGACGACGACAGCGTCCAGGTGCTGAACCGCGACTTCCGCCAGAAGGACTATCCGACCAACGTCCTGTCCTTCCCGGCGCCGACGGAAGGCAATCCGGAAGGACTGATCGGCGACATCGCCCTGGCGTTCGGGGTCTGCCAGCGCGAAGCGGCCGAGCAAGGCAAGCCACTTGCGCACCACTTGCAACATCTGGTGGCGCACGGGGTGCTTCATCTCTTAGGATATGACCACGAGAGCGACGACCAGGCCCAGGCCATGGAGGCGTTCGAACGCGAGATCCTCGCCGGATTGGACGTTCCGGACCCCTATGCCGAGCCGCCGTCTCCACAGGGATAACCAAGACCGGGCATGCCCAGCGACGACCAGAGTTCCACGCCCGCTCCAGCTCGCTTGAGCCGGGGCGTGCGGGCGTTCTTCCGCAAGATGCGCAAGGACCTGGCGGGGCGCGGCGTGCCTGGCCTGGCCGAGGTCTCGCGCCCGGCCGACCCGGCCCTGGTCCACGAGGTCGACATGGTCGACCAGGCCGAGGCCTTTCAGAGCCTGCGGGTCGCCGACGTCATGACCCCGCGCGCCGACATCGTGGCCGTCGAGGTCTCAGCCCCCTTTGACGCCGTGGTGGCCCAATTCACCGAGGCCGAGCACTCGCGGATGCCGATCTATCGCGAGACGCTGGATGACCCGGTCGGCGTGATCCACGTCAAGGACGTGTTCCGCCTGCTCGCCAACGAGGACAAGCGTCCGGCCCCCAGCGACCAGGTCCTGCACCGGCTGCGCCGAGAAGCGCTCTATGTGCCCGCCTCGATGCGGGCGGCCGACCTGCTGCTGCGCATGCGCACCAGCCGCATCCACATGGCCCTGGTCATCGACGAGTTCGGCGGCACCGACGGCTTGGTGACCATGGAAGACTTGATCGAGGCGGTGGTCGGGGAGATCGACGACGAGCATGACGACGCCCAGGTTTCCAGCATCGTCGCCCGGCCGGGCGGCCTGTTCGAGGTCGACGCCCGCGCGCCGCTGGAAGATTTGGAAGCCGTCCTCGACCGCGACCTGGCCCCGCCGGACATGGAAGAGGACATCGACACCGTCGCGGGTCTTGTCGTCGCCCTGGCCGGCCGCGTGCCCCAGCGCGGTGAGGTGATCGCCCATCCGGCCGGCTTCGACCTGGAAGTCGTGGAAGCCGATCCGCGCCGGGTGCGCCGCGTGCGGGTGCGCCCTGCGGTAAGTCTCGATCAGGCCGCCGGGAACGCCGCGGCCGAACCTGGCCGCGTGGCCGCTTCGTGAACCTGCCGGCCTGTCCGAGGCTGACGCCGTGGCGAGCGCGGGGCCTGGCCCTGCTCGCGGGCCTGGCCGCCGCCTTGGCCCATCCGCCGTTCGGGGTCTTGCCGGGGGTCCTGGGCTACGCCGTTCTGCTCTGGCTGCTCGACGCCATCGAGGGACCTCGACCGTTGCGCGCGGCTTTTTTGCGCGGCTGGTTGATGGGTCTGAGTTATTTCGGCCTTGGCACCTGGTGGATCGCCGAGGCCTTCATGGTCGACGCCGCGAACCAAGGCTGGATGGCGCCGTTCGCCGTGGCGGCGATGGCGGCTGGGATGGCCCTGTTCTGGGGTCTGGCGGCGGTGCTCTACCGCTGGCTGGCGCCGGCCGGCGTGCGGCGGGTGCTGGTGTTCGCCGGAGCCTTCGCGGCCCTGGAATGGACTCGAGGCCACATCCTGACCGGCTTTCCCTGGAACCTGCCGGGCGAGACCTGGAAGGCGGGTTCGGCCTTATCCCAGTTCGCGTCCGTGGTCGGCGCCTACGGCTTGACCTGGACCACACTGGCGATCGCCGCCGCCCCGGCGGTGTGGCGCGAGGGTCGGCGCGGACGCCTGGCCGTCGGGGGGGCCGCCGCTGTGCTGGCGGCGCTCTGGCTCTATGGCCTGGCAGCCATTTCGGCCACGCTGATACCGACGGCCCACCCCAGCGTCCGCATCGTCCAGGCCGACATCGAGCAGGAGGCCAAGTGGGACGCCGGGCGCTTCGCCCAGATCGTTCAGGCCTATGTCGCGCTAACCGCCAAGCCCTATGGCGGCAGGCCCGCCGACATCGTGGTCTGGCCCGAGGGGGCTCTGCCGGCCGCCATCAACGACTACATGGCGCCTGGGAGCTGGGTGCGGCAGGCCATCGTCGATGCGCTGAAGCCGGGCCAGCTCCTGTTGATCGGCGGCTATCGCTATGACGGACCGCCCGACAAGCCCGTCTACTTCAACAGCCTGGTCGCCCTGCGCCGTGAGGCCAGCGACGTCGTGGTGGTCGGGATCTACGACAAGCACCGCCTGGTGCCGTTCGGCGAGTACCTGCCGGCCGATGCCCTGATGACCCGGCTGGGCGTCAAGAGCATGGCCCATCTGGGCGACGGCTTCGCCACCGGCCCTCGGCCGGCGCCCTTGCGGATCGCGCCCGACCTGCTGATCCAACCGCTGATCTGCTACGAAAGCCTGTTCCCGCTCCTGGCCAAGCCGGCTCCCGGCGTCCGCGCCATCGTCAATGTGTCGAACGACGCCTGGTTCGGCGTAACCTCTGGCCCCCGTCAGCATTTAAACCTGGCGAGCTATCGCGCCATAGAAACCGGCGTTCCCATCATCCGCGCCACCCCGACGGGCGTATCTGCGTTGATCGATGCGCGCGGCCGCGTGGTCGGCCAACGCCTCAACCTGGGAGAAACCGGCGTTATCGACGGCCTTTTGCCGGAAAAACTTCGCTCGACCCCGTTCTCAAAGTTCGGGCACTGGTCCTTCGCTTTGCTACTTTTGCTTTCGTTGGTGAACGTTGTTCCCCTGGGAGCAGGTCTGGGCTTGGAAAAGTCGCCGAACTGAAACAGACAGGGTTATCAAACCGTAACTTCAGTGATTGACGACGGCATGAACACGACTCCTGATCAAGAACGCCTCCCCAATCCGGTCGACCTGCACGTCGGCGCCCGCATCCGCATGCGCCGCAAGATCCTCGGCGTAAGCCAGGAGCGTCTGGCCGACGACCTGGGCCTGACCTTCCAGCAGGTCCAGAAATACGAGCGTGGCGCCAACCGCGTCAGCGCCAGCAAGCTGTACGAGATCGCCAAGAGCCTGCAGTCGTCGGTGTCGTACTTCTTCGAGGGCCTGGCCGATCCGACCGACGTGGAAGGTTTCCAGGAAAACGGCTCGGAGCAGTTCGTGCACGATTTCCTGATGACCCCCGAAGGCCTGGAACTGGCCGCGCTGTTCCCGCGGATCAGCAAGTCCCGGGTTCGTCGGCGCATCTTGGACCTCGTGCGTTCGATGGCCGAGGATCCGGTCGAGGAAGACGCCGGAGCCTGATCGGCGCGCTGTTCCGCGCGAAACCTCTCGGGGCCGCTTGCGGACATAAACATATCTTTATATGTTCCTGGCTCAGTCCGCCGGACAGACCGTCCGCGCGGGCGGCGTCATGTCCGGAGCTGACCCTTGAGCCGTTCTTCCTACATCTTCACCAGTGAAAGCGTTTCCGAAGGCCATCCGGACAAGGTCGCCGATCGGATCAGCGACACTGTCGTCGACGCCTTCCTGACCGCCGATCCCGAGGCGCGCGTCGCCTGCGAGACTCTGGTCACCACCAACCGCATCGTGCTGGCTGGCGAAGTCCGGGCCGGCAAGCCGGGCGGCGACAAGTCCGCCAACAAGGCCCTGACCAAGGATATCCTGGGTTCGCTGGAGTCCAAGGTCCGCGCTGCGGTCAAGGACATCGGCTACGAGCAAAAGGGCTTTCACTGGCAGAAGGCGAAATTCGCCAACTATCTGCACGGTCAGTCGGCCCACATCGCCCAAGGCGTGGACGCTTCAGACAAGAAGGACGAAGGCGCCGGCGACCAGGGCATCATGTTCGGCTATGCCAGCACAGAGACGCCGGAGCTGATGCCGGCCACCCTGCAATACAGCCACAACATCCTCAGCCGCCTGGCCCAGCTGCGCCATTCCGGCGAGCTGTCGGAGCTCGAGCCGGACGCCAAGAGCCAGATCACCCTGGAATATGACGCCACCGGCAAACCGGTCCGCGTCGTCTCGATCGTCGTGTCGCACCAGCACAAGAAGAAGATCGGCGGCAAGGCCGCCACGTCCAAGCGCGTGCTCGACCTGATCAAGCCGCACATCCTGCCGATCTTCCCGGACGGCCTGATTACCAAGAAGACCCAGTGGCTGGTCAACCCGACCGGCCGCTTCGAGATCGGCGGGCCCGACGGCGACGCCGGCGTCACCGGCCGCAAGATCATCGTCGACACCTACGGCGGCGCGGCCCCGCACGGCGGCGGCGCCTTTTCGGGCAAGGATCCGACCAAGGTCGACCGCTCTGCCGCCTATGCCTGCCGCTACCTGGCCAAGAATGTGGTCGCGGCCGGCCTCGCCGAGCGCTGCACCATCCAGATCGCCTACGCGATCGGCGTGGCCCAGCCCGTCTCGTTCCACGTCGATCTGCACGGCACGGGCAAGGTTGATCCCGAGGTTCTGGAAAAGCTGCTGCCGCAACTGATCGGGGGCGCGACCCCGCGCTCGATCCGCGAGCACCTGCAGTTGAACAAGCCGATCTACGCCCGCACCGCCGCCTACGGCCATTTCGGCCGCACGCCGGACAACGAAGGCGGCTTCTCCTGGGAGAAGACCGACCTGGTGTCGGAACTGAAGGGCCTGGCTTAAGGCCTCGACCCAACGTGGGGACAGGCGCATGCGTCTGTCCCCAACCGTATCAGCGGGCCCCGATCATCCGATCGGGGCCCGTTTCATTTGCGCGCTCATTTCGGCTAAGACCCCGCCCATGACCAACCCCATCCAGCCCCACGGGCCACTGCGCTCGTTCGGCCGCCTCAAGTCGCGCCCGGTGAAGCCGCGCCAGCAGGCCCTGCTCGACACCCTGCTGCCGACCCTGACCATCCCGACCGCGCCGTTCCTGCCCCGCGACCTGATGCCGGAGGCCACGGAAGTCTGGCTGGAGATCGGTTTTGGCGGCGGCGAGCACATGGCCGCCCAGGCCGGCCGCCGCCCCGACGTGCTGGTGATCGGAGCCGAGCCCTTCGTCAACGGCGTGGCCAGCGCCGTGCGGCATGTCGAGGAGCAGGGGCTGAGCAATGTCCGCATCCACGAGGGCGACGCCCGCGACGTGCTGTCCTGGTTGCCCGACGCCTGCCTGGACCGGCTGTTCGTGCTGTTCCCCGACCCCTGGCACAAGGCGCGGCACAACAAGCGCCGGCTGATCCAGCCGGCGGTGGTGGCGGAACTGGCGCGGGTGCTGAAGCCGGGCGCGGGCTTCCGCTTCGCCACCGACTGGGCCGACTATGCCGAGTGGACGGTCGAGCGGGTGCTGGCCGACCCGGCCTTCCGCTACGCCGACCCGTCAGCCGACCGCAACGCCCCGCCCGTCGACCACGTCACCACGCGGTACGAGGAAAAAAAGCTGGGCGACTGCCCGCCGCTGTTCCTGGATTTCGTAAGGGTCTGACGCGCTATTTCCTCCCCCTGCGGGCCCTTGCGGGCCTCACAGGGGGTGGATTGCTACTTCTTCGTCCAACCGCCATCCAA
>JACMOF010000220.1 GCA_014378155.1 Caulobacter sp.
ACCGGAGCGGGCGCCGGCGTCGGCGCGGGAACAGCGGCCGGAGCCGGAGCAGCAGCGGCAGGCGCGGCGGCGGCCGGAGCGGCGGTCGCGGCGGGGCCTTCGGTCACCACGCCCAGCACGGTTCCAGGAACCACGGTGGCGCCTTCCTCAGCGCCGATCGAGGACAACACGCCATCGGTCGGAGACACGACCTCGAGGCTGACCTTGTCGGTTTCCAGTTCGACGAGAAGTTCGTCCTTCTTCACCGCCTCACCGGCCTTCTTGGTCCAGCGCGCGACCGTCGCTTCGGTGACGGATTCGCCGAGGGCGGGGGTCATGATGTCGGCCATGTGGGGTTCCGATGTCTCTGGTTTGGTCGGCGGGTTCAGGGTCGAGGCGAAGCGGTCAGGCGAACGCTTCGGTCAGGAAGGCTTCGAGTTCTTTCAGGTGGCGGCTCATCATGCCGGCGGCCGTGGAGGCCGAGGCGGGACGACCCACATAACGCGCGCGCTTGGCCTTGACGTCCAGCTTGGCCAGGCTGAGCTCGATCCACGGATCGACAAAGGTCCAGCCGCCCATGTTCTTGGGCTCTTCCTGGCACCAGACCAGCTCGGCGTTCTTGAAGCGGCCCAGCATGCCCAGCACCGACTTCAGCGGCCAGGGATAGAACTGCTCCAGGCGCACGATATAGACGTCGTCGCGGCCCGACTTGGCGCGAGCGTCGATCAGGTCGTAATAGACCTTGCCCGAGCAGAAGATGACGCGGTTGATCTGATCGTCGCTCTTCAGCTTGATCCCGCCGACGTCGCAGCCGGCTTCGGCCCCGTCGATCATCACCCGGTGGAAGCTGGAACCCTCGGTCATGTCGGCCAGGTTCGAGACGGCCTTCTTGTGACGCAGCAGACTCTTGGGCGTCATGACGATCAAGGGCTTGCGGAACTCGCGGTGCATCTGGCGACGCAGGGCGTGGAAATAGTTGGCCGGGGTGGTGCAGTTGACCACCTGCATGTTGTCCTCGGCGCACGACTGCAGGAAGCGCTCGAGGCGCGCCGAGCTGTGCTCGGGACCCTGGCCCTCATAGCCGTGCGGCAGCAGCATGGTCAGGCCGCTCATCCGCAGCCACTTGCGCTCGCCCGAGCTGATGAACTGGTCGATGACCACCTGGGCGCCGTTCACGAAGTCGCCGAACTGGCCTTCCCAAAGGGTCATGGTGTTGGGGTCGGCCAGCGAGAAGCCGTATTCGAAGCCCAGAACCGCCTCTTCCGACAGGGCCGAGTCGATCACCTCGTAATGGGCTTGGCCGGGGCGGATGTTGTTGAGCGGCGTGTAATGTTCTTCGGTCGTCTGGTCGATGACGTCCGAATGGCGCTGGGTGAAGGTGCCGCGCACGCTGTCCTGGCCGGACAGGCGGACGGGGAAGCCCTCGTCGAGCAGGGTGGCGAAGGCCAGGTGCTCGGCCGTGCCCCAGTCAATGTTCTCGCCCTTCTCGATCGCCTCGCGGCGATTGTCGATCACGCGCTTGACGGTCTTGTGGGCGTTGATGCGGTCGGGAACGGTGGTGATCTGGCGACCGATCTCCAGCAGCCGGGTCGCGGCGACGTCGGTCTTGCCCTTGCGCTCTTCGTCCCCGGCCAAGGCCAGGCCCTTCCACTTGCCGTCCAGCCAGTCGGCCTTGTTGGCCTTATAGGCCTTGCCGGCGTCAAATTCCTTGTCGAGGAAGTTCTCGAACTCGGTGACCCAGCCCTCGGCCTCGGCCTGGGTGGCCACGCCCTCGGCGATCAGGCGGCGGCTATAGATTTCGCGGGTCGAGACGTGATCCTTGATCTTGGCGTACATCAAGGGCTGGGTCATCGTCGGGTCGTCACCTTCGTTGTGACCGAACCGGCGATAGCAGAACATGTCGATGACCACGTCCTTGCCGAACATCTGGCGATATTCGGTCGAGACCTTGGCCGCGAAGACCACGGCCTCGGGGTCGTCGCCATTGACGTGGAAGATCGGGGCCTCGACCATCAGCGCCACATCCGAGGGATAGGGCGAGCTGCGCGAATAGCGCGGGTTGGTCGTGAAGCCGATCTGGTTGTTGACGATGAAGTGTATGGTGCCGCCCGTGCGGTAGCCCTTCAGGCCCGACAGGGTGAAGCACTCGGCCACCACGCCCTGGCCCGCGAAGGCCGCGTCGCCGTGCAGCAGCAGCGGCAGCACGTGGCCGCGGCCGGCGTCGGGCTGTTCGCGCAGGGCGAAGGCCTGCTTGGCGCGGGCCTTGCCGATCACCACCGGATTGACGATTTCCAGGTGCGAGGGGTTGGCGGTCAGCGACAGGTGGACGCTGTTGTCGTCGAACTCACGGTCCGATGAGGCGCCCATGTGGTACTTGACGTCGCCCGAACCCTCGACATCCGAGGGCAGACTGGTGCCGCCCTGGAACTCGGGGAAGATCACGTGATAGGGCTTGCCCATCACGGCGGCCAGAACGTTGAGGCGGCCGCGGTGCGGCATGCCCAGCACGATGTCCTTCACGCCCAGCGCGCCGCCGCGCTTGATGATCTGCTCCAGGGCCGGGATGCAGGCCTCGGCGCCATCGAGGCCGAAGCGCTTGGTGCCGGGGAAGCGCTTGTGCAGGAAGCGTTCGAAGCCCTCGGCCTCGATCAGCTTCTTCAGGATGGCGATCTTGCCCTCCTTGGAGAACACGATTTCCTTGTCTCGACCCTCGATGCGCTCCTGCAGCCAGGCCTTCTCGGTCGGATCCGAGATGTGCATATATTGCACGCCGACATTGTCGCAGTAGGTGCGGCGCAGGATCGACAGGATCTCGCGGATCGACGAGATTTCCAGACCCAGCACGAAGTCGAGGAAGATCGGGCGATCGTAGTCGGCTTCGGCGAAGCCGTAGGTCGCGGG
>JACMOF010000221.1 GCA_014378155.1 Caulobacter sp.
CGGACCCAATGGCTGCGGCAAGTCCAACCTGTTGGAAGCCCTGCGCTGGGTGATGGGGGCCAATTCGGCCAAGGCCATGCGCGCGGGCGGCATGGACGACGTGATTTTCGCCGGCAGCGGCGGTCGCCCGGCCCGCAGCCACGCCGACGTCACCCTGACCATCGACAACAGCGACCGCACCGCGCCGGCCCAGTTCAATGATGATCCGACCCTGGAAGTGGTGCGCCGCATCGACCGCGGCGAGGGCTCGACCTACCGCATCAATGGCCGCGAGGTGCGGGCGCGGGACGTCCAGCTGCTGTTCGCCGACGCCTCGACCGGGGCCAATTCGCCGGCCTTGGTCCGCCAGGGCCAGATCAGCGAACTGATCGGCGCCAAGCCGCAGAACCGTCGCCGCATTCTGGAAGAGGCGGCCGGGGTTTCGGGCCTGCACACCCGCCGGCATGAGGCGGAGTTGCGGCTGCGCGCCGCCGAGACCAATCTGACGCGCCTCGATGACGTGGCGCGAGAGTTGGAGGTCGCCCTGAACCGGCTTCGTCGGGAAGCGAGGCAGGCCGAGAAGTACAAGCGCCTGTCGTCAGAGATTCGCGCCGTGCAGGGCGCCGTGCTCTATGCCCGCTGGACCGAGGCGCGCGACAACCTCAACCGCACCCAGAGCGACGCCACCGACGCCGCGCGCAGCGTCGAAGACACCGCCCGCGCGGCCGCCACGGCCCAGACCGCGATCCTGAACGCCGAGACGGCCATGCCGCCGCTGCGCGAGGAAGCCTCGATCGCCCAGGCGATCCTCGGCCAACTGGCGATCCAGAAGGACCGGGCCGAGCGCGAGGCGCAAGCCGCCGCCGCCGAATTCGAGCGGTTGTCGGCCGACCTGGCGCGCATCGACGACGACCGGACCCGTGAGGCGCAGGGCCTGCAGGACGCCGTCCAGGCGTTGGCGCGCCTCGACGCTGACCTGACCCAACTACGGGAGGAGATCGCCGCCGCGCCCGCCCGAGGCCCCGAACTGGCCGCCGCCGCCCAGGCCGCCGAAGAGGCTCGCGCCAAGGCTGACGCCGAGGTCGAGCAGCTAGCGGCCCGCGCCGCCGCCGAAGACGCCCGCGCGCGCGCCGCCGCCCAGCGCCTGGCCGAGGCCCAGAGCCGGCTGGCCCGCCCGGGTCGCGCCCTCGACCAGGCCAAGGCCGAGCCCGCCGCTGTCGGCCCCGAGGTCGATCCCCCCGCCGCCGAGGCCCGTCAGCGCTTCGCCAACGCAGAGGCGGGTCTCGCCGCCGCCCGCGCTGCGCTGGAGGAGGCAGAGACTGCCCGCGAAAAGACCGCCGCCGCCGAGGCCCAGGCCCGCGATCTGGCGCGCAAGGTCGAGGACCAACTGGGCCGCTTGCGCACCGAGGCCCGAGGCCTGGCCCAACTGACCGCGCCCCGCGCCAAGAGCGGCTTCTCGCCAGCCTTGGACGCCGTGACGCCCGACAAGGGCTATGGCGCCGCCCTAGCAGCCGCGCTTGGCGACGACCTGGAAGCCGCCCTCGATTCCCGCGCGCCGTCATTCTGGGCTGGCGGCGAAGCTTCCGCCGTCGCCTGGCCCGAAGGCGCCACGCCCCTGGCCCCACTGATCAAGGCCCCGCCCGAACTGGCCGCCCGTCTGTCATATGTGGCGGTGGTGGCGCGGACCGATGGCGACCGCCTGGCCAAGGGCCTGCCGGTCGGGGCGCGGCTGGTGTCCAAGGACGGCGACCTGTGGCGCTGGGACGGTTTCGTGGCCCGCGCCAACGCGCCCAAGCCCGCCGCCGTCCGCCTGGAGCAGCGCACCCGCCTGGCCGAGGTCGAGGCCGAGATCGACCAGGTCGCCCCGCGCGCCGAGGCCACGACCGCTGTCTTGAAGACCGCAGCCGACGCCCTGCGCACGGTGGAAGAGGCTTTACGCGATAAACGCCGCGGTCCGCCCGACGCCGAGCGCCTGTTGACGGGCGCTCGCGAGATCGTGACCCGATACGAACGCGAGGCCGCCCAGCGCGAAGCCCGGGCCCAGTCGCTGGACGACACCATCGTCCGCTTCGAGGCCGAGCGCGTCGAGGCCGACACGGCGCTGGCCGCCGTCCGCGCCGAAAGCGCCGCCGCCGAGGCCGTCGCCGACCTGGCCCCGCAGTTGGCCGCCGCCCGCCACGCCGCGAGCGCCGCCCGCGAGGCCGCCGCCGCCGCTCGCTCGGCCCGCGACCAGGAGACCCGCGAGACAGCCGGCCGCCAGCGCCGCCTGGAGAACCTGGAACGCGACCACGGCGACTGGACCAAGCGCCGCGCGGCCTCGAGCCGGCGCGAGCAAAGCCTGGACGCCGACCGCCTGAAGGCCGCCGTCGCGCTGGAGGCCGCCCGCGAGGCGCCGACCGTGCTCGCCGAGAAGCTGGTGGTGATCGTCGAGCAGTTCGCCGCCGCCGAGCATCGCCGGGCAAGGGCTTCCGACGCCTTGGAGACCGCCGAGACCGACCGACTGACCGCCGACCGCGCGGCCCGCGCCGCTGAGCAGGCCGCCAGCGACGCGCGCGAGAAGCGCGCCGCCCTGGTCGCCCGCCTGGACGGGGCCCGCGAGCGCTTTGCCGAGGTCGCTGGCCACATCCGCGACCAGGCCCGCATGGAGCCCGAGGAGCTAGGCCGTCAACTGTCGGGCGAGGCCATCGCTGTGCCCAAGGACGCCGCCGGGGTCGAGGCCCATCTCTTCGCCCTTGAACGCGAGCGCGACGCCATCGGGCCCGTCAATCTGCGGGCTGAGGAGGAAGCCAACGAATATGCCGCCCGCTTAGAGACCATGCGCACCGAGCGCGCCGACCTGTCGGGCGCGGTGAGCAAGCTGCGGGCCGGCATCGAAGAGCTGAACGCCGAGGGCCGCGAGCGGCTGCTGGCCGCCTTCGAGGTGATCAACGGCCACTTCCAGACCCTCTTCCAGGCCCTGTTCGGCGGTGGTCAGGCCGAGCTGCGGCTGGTCGAGAACGACGATCCGCTGGAGGCCGGCCTGGAAATCTTCGCCTGCCCGCCCGGCAAGCGCATGGCCAGCATGAGCCTGATGAGCGGCGGCGAGCAGGCCCTGACCGCCAGCGCCCTGATCTTCGGCGTCTTCCTGGCCAACCCGGCGCCGATCTGCGTGCTCGACGAGGTCGACGCGCCGCTGGATGACGCCAATGTCGACCGCTATTGCAACATGCTCGACGAGATGCGGCGGCGGACGAAGACCCGGTTCATCGCGATTACGCACAATCCGGTGACGATGAGCCGCATGGACCGGCTGTTCGGGGTAACCATGGCCGAGCGGGGGGTGAGCCAGCTGGTGAGCGTGGACTTGAGCACGGCCGAGCAGTTGGTGGCGGCGCAGTAGGGGCAATTCCTCCCCCTGTGGGGGAGGTGTCGGATCGATGGACCCTAAAACTCCCCCCACCGATCGCTACTTGATCTGCCTCCCCCACAAGGGGAGAACCTTTTATCAGTGAAGCAGCCCCAGCACCGCATGCCGCAACGGGTTCTGCGGATCGCTCAGCAGCTTCACCGCCATGGCGCACGACATCACCACCAGCAGCGGCCGGATAAGCTTGGCGCCGAACCGCATGGCGAGCCGCGAGCCGATCTGCGCCCCGATGAACGCCCCGACCGCCATGGTCAGGCCGATGGGCCACACCACCGCGCCCTTCCAGATGAACAGGCTCAGGCTGCCCAGGTTCGAGGCTGCATTGGCCAGCTTGGTGTGGGCCGTGGCCTTCAGCGCGCCGTAGCCCAGCAGGGTGACGATAGCCACCATGTAGAAGGCCCCCGCTCCAGGTCCGAAAATCCCGTCATAGAAGCCGATCAGCGGCGCCACGCAGAAGGCGAAGACCGGCACGGTGAGGCGCGGATGGGCGTCCTCGCCCTTCAGGCCACGCGACAGGCCGAAATAGAGGGCGATAACGATCAGCAGGATCGGGACCAAAGCCGCCAACGCGCGCGGCGACAGCAGGCTGACGCACAGGGCCCCGGCCAGGCCGGCGACAGCGGCGCAGGCGGCGACCGGCAGGGCTGTCTTCCAGTCGATCAGGCCCCGCCGGGCGAAGGCGCTGGTCGAGGAAATGGCGCTGACGGCGCCCTGCAGCTTGTTGGTGCCCAGCGCCATGACTGGGCTCATGCCGGTCAGCAGCAAGGCCGGGACGGTCAGAAGGCCGCCGCCGCCGGCGATAGCGTCGAAAGCGCCGGCGATCGCCGCCACGGCGAACATCGTCGCCAGCAGACCCAGATCGACATGCATGGCTAAGGCCCCCGCGAGGTCCGCCCGCGACGGGGCCAGGACCACGCGACCAGGCCCGTTCAGTCAATTATTTCTGGCGCGCCTTGCGGGCGGCGTACTTGGCGTCGCGAGCGATCTTCTGCTCGGAGGCCGACAGCGCCTTGCGCTCCTTGCGGTCGGCGCGCTTCTCGGCCAAGGCGGCTTCCTCGCGCGCCAGAACGTCCTGGCGGGCGGCTTCCTTGACGGCGGCGCGGGCGGCGCGGGCCGCTTCCAGCTCGGCTTCACGCTCGACGTGACGCTGCTCGAAGTTGGGGTCGGTGACGGTGGGCTTCGGCTTCATCTTAGCCAGCATCGCCTTCTTGGCGTCGGCGGCGGCGGTGATGCGATCGGCGAAGCCGGTGTTTTTCAGTTGCGACATGAATCTTCTGGTTGGTGGAAAGTGCGCTTCTAAGACCCCAAAACGCCGCGAAAAGCAATGACGATCCCGGCGCAAATGGACGCGCCGGGATCATTCGAAGCTCTACTTCTCGATTTTGTAGACCCTGTAGCTGTGCGGGGCCACGGCCGCAGCGAATTCGGTGCGAACCGGAACGCCCTGACGACGCCAAGCGTCGGCCCTGCCGTCAGCGGGCTTGGCCTCGATCAGCTTGCCGGTCGTCATGTCGCGCAGCTTCACGCCCTCGCCCAGCAGCGACAGGTTCACGGCCGTATCGTCGTCGCGGAACGACTGCACCACGAAGGCCCCGTTGTCGTAGGCGAACAGGCTGACACGGTCGGCGGCGTCCAGCCGCACCGGGAAGTCACGCTGAAGGTAGCGCTTGATCTCGGTCGTCACCCCCTGGGGCAGGTTGTAGAAGTCGCCCGGGTTCTCCGGCATGGTCAGCACATAGAGCACCCCGCCGCCGTAGCGGTTCATCAGCAGGATCGGGAATCCCTTGGCGTTGGCGACCCCGCGAATGATCCCCCAGCTGTCATTGGTGTAGAAGGCCAGCTCTGGAAACAGCACCGGCGGCGTCTCGCGCTTGGGATCGTTCAGGCTCTCGCCATTGCCCGCGCCATAGCCGTTGAGGAAGTCGTGCAGGGCCACCTTCCGGCCGGTGTCGCGCACCTCGAGAATGTCCTCGATCCCCTTGCCCTGCAGGGCGCCCAGCAGGCCCGAGGTGATGAACACCGTCTTGCCGGCCAGCAGGTTACCCTTGATCTTGTCGACGATCTTCGGGTCCTTGGCCGCCGCCTGAGTCAGCAGGGCGACATCGGCATTGGTCGGGAAGTTGGGCGACAGCTCGATCGGGATGCCGACATTGCCCAGATAGTTGTGGAGGAAATCCTCGCCCGACGATTGGTAGGGCTTGTAGCTTGCTATGCCAATCGGCTTGCCCAGCAGGCCCAGGTCCTTGTCGATCTTCTCCAGCGAATAGCCGGCCGCGCGGCCCCAGCCAGGACCTGGATCATTGGCCTGGCCCGAGCTCTTGTAGCTGGCCGTCATGGCCTTCCAGTCGAAGCTGGTGGCCTTGTCCTTCCACGGACGCGCGCCGGGCGCGACGGCCTCGGCCTCGTTCATCGGCCGCCAGTTGAACAGGGTGATCTCCGGGGCCTTGGCCAGCAGGGTGTCCCACAGCTGCTCGGCGTAGCGGTCGACATAGAGGGTGGAGAACGTATCGACCCAGCCGCCGCCATTGCCCTTGCCACCGTTAGAGCCGGCGGGGCGGATGTTGTCGAAATAGCGGATGATCGAATAGCTCTCGTACTGTTGCAGCAACTGATCAGTGACCACCGGATCGCGGGTCTCGGTGCCGGTATAGATGCCGTCGAACATCTGCGACTGCTTTTCCAGGTCGTAGCCCGTGCCCTGGAAGTGTTCGTACCAGTTGGGGTATTTGATGATCATCCGCACCTTGGGATTGACCGCCTTGGCGGGGCCGAGCACCAGGTCCTGGCTGACCTTGCGCATGGTCTCCAGCCGGTACTGGGTCCAGGACCGGTCGCCCTTGGCGGCGATGTCGGCGGGGCTTTTCGAGGTGTAGAAGAAGAAGTCGTCGAGGATCACCTCGTCGAAATGCTTGGCCGCCAGGCGCACGGCCTTTTCGCACTCGGCGCGGTCGGCGGGCTTCTCGTAGTCGAAGGTGCCGAACTGCCCGCCCTCGCCGCCGGCCGCCAGGGTGATCCCGCCGGCGACCTTGATCCCGCGGGCCTCGAACCAGCCCTTGACCCGCTCGATCTGCTCGTCGGTGGAGAAGTTGTTGCTGCGGTAGACCTCCAGATAGACCTTGTCGAAGTGCAACTGGCGGCTGGCCCGCTCGAACTCGCGGTCGAAGGTTGCTCGGTCTGACAGCGACTTGGCGTCGTTGACGGCGATGTAGATCGCGGCGTGGAAGTTCTTGTAGGCGGGCAGCGGCTGCGGCTTGACCGTCTGGGCCTGGACGGGCGCGCCAAGCGCGCACAGCGCCACGGCGCCGAGCAGAGTGCGGGTAAGGCGGATCATGGCGTGTTCTTCCCTCGATGGACTCGCGCCGGCGCTTCGCATGCCGATCATGGTTGCGGTAACATTGGAATGGTATGACGAACGTTGCGAGCGAAACTTTCGAAGCGCCGTCATTTTCCGCCTTCCGGCCTCCCAAGTTTCGCGCCCTTAAGGGAAATGAATTCAAGCCCCAAAACACGCCCTAAGCCTTGCAATCGACCGCTCCGCCGCGCTAGGGCAGGGCCAATTCCAGCGCCAGCATTGAAATCCGGGGAAATCGCGGTTGACGTTGCGGCGCCGATCCGGACTTCGAGGACCGACTTGCCGCAGTCGGTGCGGATATCGCCAAAAGCCGTTATAAAACTGCCACTTGAAGGATATTCTCTCCAACTTGACGCACTGCGGTGCGATCTATAGGTTCCGCCGCGATCAAGCTGGGTCTGGGGGACGGCTCTCTCGGCCATCGCAGGACCCTACAACCCCAATGTCCAAGGTTGACGATCCGCGCGCAGAGGCGCTACGCCGCCTCGACGAGCGGGCAAAAGCGCTTAAGGCCAGCGCGGTCCGACCTGAATCGCACAGCGGCGAGATGGCCGCCTCGAGTCAGGCCTATAAGATCCTGGCTGAATTGCTGGGCGGTGTGCTCATCGGGCTGGCCCTGGGAGCGATCGTCGATCGGTTCGCCAAGACCGGACCCTGGGGTTTGATCGGCGGAGTCCTTCTGGGCTTTGCCTTGTCGTTGTTCATGGCGCGTCGCACGGCCAATCGGCTGATGGCGCTGGCTAGGGCGGAAGAGGCTGCGCGATCGCAAGCCTCCAAGCCCAGAGTAGACTAGGAGCGAAAGGCCCGATGGCCGATCCGTTACACCAGTTCAAGATCGAGAAGATCGTCGACCTTCCGGACGTCACCCTTCCGGGGCTCGGCTCGGTCGATCTCGCGATCACCAACTCGCACGTCGCCATGACCGTCGCCTTCGCGGCGATCGTCCTGTTCCTGACCGCCGTGACCTCCAACGCGCAAGTCGTGCCGGGCCGTCTTCAGACGGTCGGCGAGGGCGTGTTCGGCCTGATCGACAACCTGACGGAATCGATCATCGGCCACGAGGGCCGCAAGCTGTTCCCGTTCGTGTTCACGGTCTTCACCCTGATCCTGGGCATGAACTTCCTGGGTCTGATGCTGGCCTTCACCGCCACCTCGCAGATCGCGGTCACCGCGACCTTTGGCGTGCTGACCATCGGCCTGGTGCTGATCATCGGTTTCGCCAAGCACGGCCTGGGCTTCTTTAAGCTGTTCGTGCCGTCGGGCGTGCCGTGGGTGCTGCTACCGGTGATCATCCTGATCGAGTTCGCCTCGTTCCTGCTGCGTCCCGTCACCCTCACCCTGCGTCTGTTTGGCAACATGATGGGCGGCCACGTGGCGCTCAAGGTGTTCGCTGGCTTCGTGGCGGCGGCCGTGATCGGCAAGATCGGCCTGCTCGGCCTTCTCGTCGGCCCCCTTTCGATCGGCATGGTCACGGCCCTGACCGCTCTGGAATTCCTGGTGGCCTTCCTCCAGGCCTTCGTCTTCGCCGTTCTGACCTGCATCTATCTCAATGATGTGGTCAATCTGGGTCATGGCCACTAAGGGTCGGACCAAGCTCTTCATCACCACCCAACCTCTTACCAACTAGGACAAGACAACAATGGACGCAGCAGCCGCCAAGCTCATCGGTGCCGGCCTCGCCACCCTCGGAATGATCGGCGCCGGCATCGGCGTGGGCAACATCTTCGGCAGCTTCCTGACGGGCGCCCTGCGCAATCCGTCGGCCGCCGCCAGCCAGATCGGCAACCTGTTCGTGGGCGCCGCCTTGGCCGAAGCCCTGGGCATCCTGGCCTTCGTGCTGGGCATCCTGATCTACTCGGCCTAACGCCGGACCTGATTGACGGCGGCGCCGCTACCGGCGCCGCCGCGACCCCTATACCGGACGATTTTAGGTAATGGCTGATCCCACACAGTCCGCTCCGGCGGTCTCGACCCACGGCGCCGGGGCCTCCCCCGCGCCGGGCGCAACCCATGAAGCGGCGGGCGCCGAGCACGGCTCGGGCGGTCTGCCGCAATTCGAGTTCCAGCATTGGGGCGGGCAGATCGCCTACCTGCTGGTGCTGTTCGCCATTCTCTATGTGCTGATCGCCCGCGTCTTCACGCCCCGCATGCGGCGCGTGATCGACGAGCGGGCCAGCACGATCGCCGGAGCGCTCGAGGCCGCGCGTCAGGTTCAGGCCGAGGCCCTGGAGCAATCCAGAGCCGCAGCCGCCGATCTGGCCGAAGCTCGCGCCCGCTCGCAAGCCCTGGCCTTCGACGCCCGGGCCAAGGCCGCCGCCGAGGCCGCCGAACGCTCGGCTATCGAAGAAGCAAAGCTGGCCGCGCAACTGGCTGAAGCCGAAACCCGGATCGCCGGCATGCGCGACTCGGCCATGGCCCAGATCGGCGCCGTGGCCAACGACACGGCCATGGCCATCATTGAGAAGCTGACCGGCAAGTCCGCCTCGGCCGCCGACCTGAAGGCCGCCTCGGCCGTGCGCGGAGGAGCCGCCTGATGCCCGCGTTTTTCGAAGGCGAATTCTGGCAGATCGCCAATCCCGAATTCTGGGTGGGGGTCGGCCTGATCCTGTTCCTGGCGATCGTCATCTGGGCCAAGGCTCCGGGCATGATCGCCGGCAAGCTGGACGAAACCGCCAACAAGATTCAATCCGACCTCGACGAGGCCGCTCGCATCCGCACCGAAGCCGAAGCGATGCTGGCGACCATCCGCGCCGAACGCGAAGAGTCTGAGCGCCAGGCCGTCGCCATGCTGGCGGCCGCCAAGGCCGACGTCGAGCAGATGGCGATCGAAGCCAAGGCCAAGCTCGAGGAACAGATCAAGCGCCGGGCCGAAATGGCCGAACGCAAGATCGCCCAGGCCGAGACCCAGGCCCAGTCCGAGGTCAAGGCCGCCGCCGTCGACCTCGCCACCCAGATCGCCGAACAGGTCCTGGTCGCCCGCCTGGCGGCGGGAACCTCGGACAACCTGGTCGACGCGGCCATCGGCCAGATCGGCACGAAGCTGCAATAGCCGCCTTCCAGCGGTTGAAACACAGAGGGCGCGCTCCGCGAGGGGCGCGCCCTTTTTTTGTTTAGCGCGCGTTTGGCTTAAACTGAAGCGTCCGCTCTCAGTCCGTTTTCCCGGCGAAGGCCGGGATCCAGATTCATCCCGAGCCGCTCGTCGGTTTCACCTGGGCCCCGGCCTTCGCCCGGGAGGCGGGGTGTGGGAAGCGTGACTCCATCTGAGCCAAACGCGATTTATCGCCTCCCGCCATGGGGAGGCGATCGCGTAGCGATCGGTGGGGGGAGTTTTAGGGACTTCGAACCGGATTGTGGCCGCCTGCGGAGCACTCCCCCCTCCGTCGGCTTCGCCGACACCTCCCCCACAGGGGGAG